>NZ_JAMYDZ010000027.1:0-87373 GCF_024129905.1 Pseudomonas sp. 21LCFQ010
AGCTCGAAGGCTTGGCAGTGCCAGTCCACCAGGTTGTTAAGGGTCTGGTGCTCGACCATTACACCTTTGGGCAAACCGGTGGAGCCGGAGGTGTAGATCACGTAGGCCAGGTTATTGACCGTGGCCCGTTGAGTCAGCTCGACGTTTAGCTGGGCTGCCGGCAGACGGTCCAGTTCGATCACCGGCACTGACAACACCGGTAGCCGGCCAACCAGCTCGCTCAAGGTCAGCACCACCTTGGGCTGGCTGTCACTGAGCAGGTAAGCCAGCCGCTCGGCCGGGTGCGCCGGGTCGACCGGCACGTATGCGCCGCCGGCCTTGAGCACCGCCAGCAACCCCACCAGGGTGTCGAGGCCACGGCGGGCCACCACGGCCACCCGCTCATCGGGCTGCACGCCCTGCGCCAGCAGTTGGGCCGCCAGGCCGTTGGCGCGTTGCTCCAGTTGCCCGTAGCTCAGGCTCTGGCCCTGATACACGGCAGCTACGGCGTCGGGCCGTTCGGCAGCCTGCGCGGCCACGCGCTGGTCAATGGTCAGGCCCAGTGGGTAACAGGCCTCGCTGCGATTCCAGGCATCCAGTTGAGCCTGCTCGGCCGGGGTGGTTATGCTCAGTTCGGCCACTTTCGCGGCTGGGTTGTCCAGGGCCTGTTCCAGCACATGCATCAACCGCTCAGCCAATGCCTCGATGTCGGCGGCCTGGAAATACGCCTCGTTGTACACGTAATGAATCCACACCCGGTCGTTATAGCGGTTGCTGCGCAGGTGGATGGCCAGCGGCGTCGGCTCATGGCGGTTGGAGACCTTGACGGTATGGGCCAATGCGTCGCCATAACGGTAGTCGTGGTCGTCCTGCTCATAAGACACCGTGACCTCGAACAACTGCGCACGGTCCTCACGCAGCAGACCCAAGGCACGATTGAGCTCACTCAGTGGCAGGCGCTGGTGGCGGAAATCCTGGCGTAACTCGTCACGTATGCCCTTGAGCAGCTCAACAAAACTCAGCTCGCGGCCAAACGGCATGAGAATCGGGCTGACCTGGGCAAACAGGCCCACAGTCGACTTGAAGCGCGCCCCGGCCCGATTGAGGATCGGCATGCCCACCACCCACTCGTCGCGTTGTTCGGTGCGGGTGAAATACACATGCAACATCGCCAGCAGCACATGAAAAGCCGATGCCTGAGACTCGCCGGCCAATTGTTTCATACGTTCGTGCAACCCCACGCTGAAGGGCTGCACCAGGCTTTGTCCCGGCAATGTCGGTGCTTCGCGATAACGCGGGGTCAGCAGCGGTGCCGGGATACTGCGATATTTATCCAGCCACCAGTCAAGGTCACGGGCATGACGTGGCGAACCTTGATACACGGCATCGTCTTCAACGAACGCAGCATAGGTTGGCGCGGCTTGCGGGGTTGGCTGCCCGGCGAGCAATGCACTGTAGATTTCCCCCAGCGACTTGAGCATCTGGCCAAAGCCCCAGCCGTCAAGAATCAGGTGATGCGCCTGGGTCGCCAGAAAGTGTCGCTGCTCGTTGAGCCGGATAAGAAAGAAGCGAAACAGCGGCCCGCCATCAAGTGCATAGCTGCGGCGCATCTGTTCCTGGATCAGCGCCTGGGCCGCACTGTCGGGGTCATCGAACTGCGAACAGTCATACTGCGGCAGGTGCACGGCTGCGTGGCCGGCAAAGTGCTGCATCGGCAAGCCGTCGGCACCGGCACCGGGCAACAGCACGGTACGCAACGCATCGTGTCGGGCCACCAGTTGTTCAATCGCGCGCTGCAGCAGTTCCGGCGCCAGGCTGCCCTCAAGCTCGACATACCCGCCGATGTTATACAGCGGTGAATCACCCCGGCTCAGTTGATCGAGCCAGATATCACGCTGGGCACAGGTCAAGGCGAAGGTTTCGGTACAGGCAGGCCCAAGGGCTTGGGCAGCGGCGCAGGTGGAGTTCATAAGATCCGTCTCAACTGATTCTGCGCGGTATTCAAGCACTGCCCTGTTGGGCTGCCTGCCCCCTTAAACCCGGACAACTAGTTGATGCGCGCCAAAGCCACACTTGAGCCGGCGGTTAGTTCACCGCCGCAGCGCCTAAATTCGTGTAGGAAATAAGATATAGATGCTGCACGTGATTGCCGCATCAAGCTTATCGTAACGCAAGATTTCTCATGTAATCAATCGCTTGCAGAACGCTGAAAACTACCCGCAGACACTCGTCAAACAGATATCCCCTTAAGAAACTGCAACTCAAATCGTCTGGTTAATTGACAGGAGTTGTCCCCGGTTCCCACTACAGACGCTGACCGTTACATGGGCTTAAATCCAGAGCGAGTCAGCTCTCAACCGAGCACGTGCAGAGGATGCCACCCGACTTGGTTCCAGGAAGGCAAAAAAGATGAACATCACCGACAGTATGCAAACTAGCCACAGCCCACACCTGTACTTTCATCTGGGCGAACTGATTTCCAGTACCGGCGATGATGACTTCGCGGCCATGATGTTCCGGCTCATCGAACCGCTGGTGCCCCTCGACGGCCTGCAACTGAGCGAATGGACCCTGGACCAGCCCCAGACTGACGCGGTGCAGATCAGGCCGCTCGGCAGCCAGGGTCAGGCACCCGTAACCGCCCAGCCCGAGCACCAGCAGACACTGCTGCAGCATATGCGGGTCATGACTGATGCCCTGCTGATCCAGCCGCGTGCGCCCCTGAGGCGGCGCCTGGGGCCAAACGCCGCGCACCACTGCAGCCTGGTTTCACACGCGGGCAACCGCCGTTGGGTCATCACCCTGCTGCGTCAGCCTGGGCAACGCTTGTTTTCCCTGGCCGAACTGTCGTTTCTTAAAAGCCTGTCCGACACCTTGTTGCCGTTGGTCGAACGACACGCGCAGGCCAGCAGGCTCTGCCTGCTGCGCCGCCCGGAACCAAACGCCGGCGAGCAGCCGGTACGGCCCTTGCGCCAAGCATTCAGTGAGCGGCTGGCGCTGGGCGAGATCACCCTGTCGGCCCGCGAGCAGGAGGTCTGCCTCGGCCTGTTGACCGGTGGCACCGTTCCGCAACTGGCCGAGCGACTCAAGGTCAAGAACAGTTCAGTGGAAACCTACCTGAAACGGGCGGCCGCCAAGCTCGGGGTCAGCGGCCGCCACGGCCTGGCCAGATGGATGGCCGGCACCTGAACAACGGCCGGCCAGCGCTTAGCCCCGCGCCTGACGCAACACCCCGGCGAGTTGCTCAAGGGCCGCCGGCACATCCTGGGTCCAGTCCAGCGCATAGCTGATGCGTAGCTGCTGGCGGTGCAAGCCGCTGAGGCTGAACAGCTCGCCAGGGGCAATCACCAAGCGCTGACTCAGCAGAGTGTCGAATACCTGGCGCAGGTCCACACCCTGTTGGGTCTGCGTCCAGATACCACTGCCGCCAGCAGGTAATTCATAGCGCAACCAGCAACCCAGGTGCTTGTCGAGCAACTCCCCCATGCCTTGCATGCGCTGCTCAAGCAGGTGACGCAAGTCCGCCAGGTGCTGGTCCAGGCGGCCGGTGTTACACAGCCGGGCAACGGCCTTCTGGCGAATCGGCGGCAAGTCAAAGGCGCGCAGCAAAAAGTACTCCTGCCAGCGCTGGTCAAACTGCTTGCACAGCAGATAACCATAGGGCGCTTCAGGGCCCAGCGCTTTGTCGAAACTGCCAAGGATCAACAACCGCTGCGGGTCGATCAACTCGCGCAGCGGCGGGCCATTGCGCCCAAAGGCCAGTTCGCCATGGCTGTCGTTCTCCAGCACCCATATCCGATAGCGATTGAGCAATTGCGCCATGGCCCGGCGGTTGTCGGCAGGTTGCAGCGTGCCCCTGACCGGATTGATCGTCGACGGCAAAATCGCCAGGCTGACCGGATGCTCCAGCAACAGGTGATCCAGATCGGTCAGATTCACCCGGCCGTCTTCGGCCAGCGGCATTTCCAGTACCTGGACGTTCAGCGACTGCAACAGCCGCAACAGCGTCCAGGTGCAGGGTGACTCAACCAGCACCGTACTGCCGCCCAGTTGCAGCACCTGGACGACCGCCTTGAGCATGCCGAGCAAGTCCGGGCCGATATAAACCTGCTCGGCGTGCCAGCAATCCCGAGTGTCCCGGGTGTAGCGGGCCGCCAGGGCGCTGCGCAGTTCCAGATCACCAAACGGTTGAAAACCGCTGTCCAGGGGGCGCGGGTACTGACGCACCAACTCGCGCTCCATGGTTTGCAGCGCGCTTTCCAGCGACAACAACAGATGCGGCTCATCACCCGAAAGCATGGTGCAGCCGGGCCGCCGCACATTACGGTACAGGCGTTCAAGCACGCTATGGCCTTCGCCGGCCAGTTCATCTTCAAAACTGCCCGGCACCGCGTAATAGCCTGACTTGGGCACCGAGCAAATGCGCCCTTCCTGCTCCAGCAGCGCATAGGCACTCTGGATGGTCGAAATCGACACCCGCAGGCGCCGGGCCAACTGGCGCAGCGACGGCAATTTGAGCGTCGAGTCGGTTTGTACCTCATTAATCAGGCGTACGAGATAGCGATACACCGCCTGATAGGCGAAATCGTCTTTTTCTTTCATGACAGGCCTTCCGGCAAAGGGATTGAATCAGGCTGAGCGAACGCGTCGCCGTTCAGGATCGGCCGCGCGTACGCGGGCGATGATCGAGTCGGCGGCAGCGAAATTGACCCGCGACTTGCCGTACAGGCTTTGCAGTTGCGCCAGGGTCAGGCCGCTGATATCCAACAACCACTGCACCACCTGATCGGCAGCAGGCTGACCGGACAGTGCTCGATGCAGGTCAGCCACCGCCACCAGCATGCCGGGATGGCAAGTGCGCAGAAACGCTTCCAGGCCCAGGCCTTTGTCAGTGAACGGCGAGAACAGCATGCACACCAGTTGCGCCTCGTTTAGCCCGTACGCCTGTTGGGCAAACTCAGCGGCCAGCACACGCCGCGCCTCGATACGTGATTCGCCGTGATAGGCACTGAGCGCCTGATCGATCAGACGTGCCGGCACCTGTTTGTTGCGCATCTGGCGTTGCGCGTGCTGTAAGTAGCCTGCAATACCATCGGCATAGTCACGATGATCGACAAACTGCGCACGTAGGCCCTGCATATGCGCCATCAGCAAGGGGTTGGCGCAGTCCGACTCACTGAAACTGAACGCCAGGTCATCGAAGCGAAACTCTAGAAACTCGGTAAGCAAGTTCCAGTGCTCATCGGCCCTGCCGGGAAACAGGTCGTTGAGCGGCACCAGCACCGGCGCCAATGGCTTGTCTGGTGGTGTCAGCGGCTCAATTGCGTGTGGCTCGCCATGCAACGCTTCGCGCCAGTCCTGACCAAGACCGTGCAGGCTGCGCATGACACTCTGAAAAGTCTGGTTGCGCCAATGCCCGGTGTGTTCGCCGCGACCTTGCGCCAGACGCATCAGCCAGGTGATGTACTGCTTCTGCTCTTTGCGTGGATCGCCGCTGGCCACCGCGCCCACGCCCTCCCCCCAGGTCAGGGCGCGCGACAGCGAGTCAGCCAGGTTCAGGTGGCAACTGTCGCAGAAGGTGCTGCGCCCCTCGCCCGCCGACAAATGCCCGGCCAGCAGCATATCGGTACGGTTTTGCTCGCGACCGGCGCTGGAGAACGGCAGGTCCGGCTCAAAGGCGTGCACATACTGGTTATCAAACACCAGCATCTCGACGCGCGGATCATCGTAGAGAAACAGCGCCGAATAGGTACGGTGAATATTGCCCAGCACATCGCTGCTCAAACCGCTGTGGCGCATGGTCGCCACGCGCAGATTGAACGTGCCCGGCGCCCGGGTGCAGATACTCAATTGCGCGGCGCGCAACAGTGCCAGGCTGTAGGCGCTGTCTTTGCCGCCACTGAACGGCAGCATAATCCTGAACTGGCTGATCTGCTCCAGCCCGCCCGCGGCAACAATCAGGCGCTGGATCAGCAACTGCAGGGCTGTGCGCTCGGCGCGGGTCATGTAACCGAGCAGGCGCTGCAACACCTGCTGGTAGACATAATTCATCGCTTGCTCGTGAATGTCGCTCATCATCATTGTCCCGCGCTCCAGGAGATTGAAACACGAAGCTGCTGACTGTTGGTCTTGTTATCAAACATGGCTCGTTCCCTGAGTAATAATTCTCAACTCATTATCGGGATCGTCTGCACGATTACAAGCAACACTGTTTTATCCAAAGATGGACAATTACCCATAATTAAACGGCAAATTAAACAATACGCACTTATTAACAGTTGCTCGTTATGGGTTTAAACATGCTCACCTGCAGCTGCCACACGCCGCGCCGCTCAAGTCGTTGAAGGCAGGCGCGACAGGTTGGCGAAGCCGTTGCAGTGGATTATCAATGATCGCCTGAGCGGCGCAGAGGTTTAAACGCGACAGACAATGACAGAAACCTGCCTGATTGCGTAGCGAACTTTCCTACAACAAGACATGTAACCGTAGGAGCTGCTTTAGCAGCGAAAGATTCTCAACGATATCTTCGCAGCTGAAGCTGCTCCTACAAACAAGAGAGGGGAAAGATTCAAGCGTCAGCCAACTCCAGTACCGCACGGCCACCAATCGGACAGCCATCCATATAACGGTGCGCCTGGGCCACCTGCTCGAATGGGAATGGACGGACCGCCAGCGGTGTCAGCACACCATCGGCCGTCAACTGGTTGATATCACGCAGCGCACGCTGCAGCGCCTCATTATCCGGATCGATGCCCAGTGCCGGCTTGCCAGTGAAGTTGCCCAGGCAATGCAGATAGAACTGGATGTTCTTCTGGAACGCCGCACACGCGGGGAATGGCGTCTGGTTGCCGCCCTGCAGCCCATAAAGAATCAGGCTGCCGCGTGGCGCGAGGACATCGCCCATGATCGACATCTGCGGGCCGCCCATGCCGTCGAACACCACATTGACACCTTTATTGTCGGTGTACTTGTTGACCGCCATGAGCAAGTCCTGCTCTTCGGTGACCACCACCTTGTCGGCACCCAGCGCCAGCAGATACTCGCGAGCATCTTCGGTCTTGGTCGCGGCAATCACCCTGGCACCGAGGGCTTTGCCCAATTGCACGAAGCACGGACCGGCACAGTGGCTGGCATCGGTGACCAGCACGGTCTGCCCCGGCTTGATACGCGCCAGATCAACATAGGCAAAATAGGCAATCAGCAAAGGCGTGTAGTGCACGCTGGCCTGCACCGGGGTCAGCACATCGGGATACCGGACCAAGGCCGAGCGCGGTAAAACAATCACCTCGCCATACACTGGATGCTGATTAGGGTCGGCGGATGGAAAGCTTGCCACCGCATCGCCCAGCGCGAGGTCTTCAACCCCTTCACCGAGGGCAGTGACCACACCGGCCATTTCCTGGCCGATCCCGGCCGGTAGCCGCGCCGGAGTACACGCCAGATTCTGCCGCCAGAGAACGTCGTACCAGCTGATGCCGATGGCCTGGACACGCACCTGCACTTCACCGGGCGCAGGCAACGGGTCCGGGTGCTCTTCGATCTTGAGCACCTCGGCCGGGCCGAACTGGTTGAAACGGATCGTGCGGGACATTGAGAACCTCGCCTTATGAACCTGAATGCCCAGCACTTTATCCGGGCTTTTCCGGCAGGACCAGTCAGTGGCTATTAATAGTCGACATGCCTGTCATTGATTCGTCATTGGACCGCATGATGCAGCGGATGACTCAAAGGCGGTCATTGTGGCATCCAAATGCCACATTGCAACCGCCTGCACAGTTGATTCTTGCTACACCGACAATAATCCAAGGCTTACCTGATGATGGCTTTTACCCTTACTATGCGCACCACAGCATGTTTGCCCGACGCCCCGCACCGGGTACATCGACCACCGTTCCGAGCCCCCACGTATGAACCGCAACGACCTGCGCCGCGTCGACCTCAACCTGCTGATTGTCTTCGAAACCCTGATGCACGAACGCAGCGTGACCCGCGCCGCGGAAAAACTGTTTCTCGGTCAACCGGCGATCAGCGCCGCCTTGTCGCGTCTGCGCGGGCTGTTCGACGATCCGCTGTTCGTCCGCACCGGGCGCAGCATGGAGCCCACCGCCAGGGCCTCGGAAATCTTCGCCCTGCTGTCACCGGCCCTGGACTCCATCTCAACCGCGGTCAGCCGCGCTTCGGAATTCGACCCGGCCACCAGCAACGCGGTGTTCCGGATCGGCTTGTCCGATGAAGTGGAGTTCGCCCTGCTGCCGTCACTGCTCAAGCGCCTGCGCTCCGAGGCGCCCGGCATCGTGCTGGTGATCCGGCGGGTCAACTACTTGTTGATGCCGGCATTGCTGGCTTCCGGGGAAATATCTGTCGGGGTCAGCTACACCAGCGACCTGCCGGCCAACGCCAAACGCAAAATCCTGCGCAAAAGCCGCCCGCAACTGCTGCGCGCCGACTCCGTGCCTGGCCCGCTAAGCCTGGACGACTTCTGCGCCCGACCGCACGCTCTGGTATCGATCGCCGGCGACCTGACCGGTTTTATTGACGAGCACCTGGAAAAATTGGGCCGCAAACGCCATGTGGTACTGGCCGTGCCACAGTTCAACGGACTGTCTACCCTGCTGGCCGGGACCGACATCATTGCCACCGTGCCGGATTATGCGGCCGAAGTGCTGACGGCCAGTGGCGGGGTCCGGGCCGAGGATCTGCCGCTGGAGTGCCAGACCTTTGAACTGCACATGGCCTGGCGCGGCGCGCAGGATAATGACCCGGCGGAAAGATGGTTGAGGTCGCGGATTCAGATGTTTTTTGGGGACCCTGAGAGTCTCTAGGCGCCGCCGGATAGGCTGTTCGGCTGATCATTTCTGCCTTTCCACAAACCATGGAGCTCCATTCACTTCCAGTGGATTGCTACATTGGGGGCATATTTGAGGGCATGCATTGGATGCTTCGAAAAGGATGCCCCCAGCCTAAGGCCAAACAGGCTATTGATAAGGGCAGTTCCGATCGGAGTCTCTGCAAATCGATAGACCGGCCTGAGGCTTTCAACATATCTGTGGGAATCCTGAGAGTTTTTTGAAAAACAGGAAGCGCCTGTGATCTGCCCTACCCTGATTATCACAAGACGTGGCGAGATCACCATAGGTGAGTCAAGTAGCCGCTCCGCTATTGGTCCTACGCGATTCCCCCCGCACTCTGTGCCGACAACACAATCGCCAGCACAATCAACACCGCTCCTGTCAACATCCGATATGACGGCGCTCCATGGAACCACCACCACGCGTAGGCCATGGCGTAGACCGGCTCCAGTGAGATGATTATCCCGGCGCTGCGCGCGTTGACGCCCTTTAAGCATCAGCCCAGAGACGAAGTACACGATGAGTTTCTTGCGGTTGAAGCCCCGCAGCAAAGCCCGGTCTTGCAAAAGGGTAAACACCTCCAGGATTAGCTGGGCAGACTCCGCGTGGCCGAAGGTGATCATATTGACACTGGCGTGAATCAGCGGCCCTGGTTGGGGTGATTGAGTCGCTCACAAATGCGCAGGGCGTCGTCGTGCTTTTCGCTCCAGTGCAACAAATGCGAGTAGATCAGGATGCCTATATTGCTCTGCTGTGCGATAGACAAGGCTTCGGCCAACAAACGCACCACAGGCTCATCGCCCACTGGGTCCGAACGCGCGAAATCCCCCGCGGTTTTAATCACCAATTCGACGGTGGAGCGTGGCGGCTGCCACTTTCAGCATCTGATAAATGCCCGCGTTCTGCTCCGCCTCTGCGCCAAGGCGCAGGTTGAGCACCACATAGATGCCCGCTACCTCAATGTCGTAACGCGTCCTTGACGCTGTTCAATTGCTGGGCAGTTGCCCAGTTGCGTCCATCGCAGATTGAAAGATAGGTGGCGTCATAATCCACCGCCTTAGTCATCTCGCACCTGTCCTCAAAACTGTAGGTGCCCATGGAGCTGCAGAAACAGGTGTCCTGTGCGTAAAACCTTGGCGTCATGGTGTTCTCCCGCAGGGCATCAGGCATTGGTTGCAAAGCACCGTCGAACGCCCACTTCGCCCCCACCAACACCGAAAGCAAATGTCTTGACACTAACTGTAGTGATCACTATAAAATACACGCAATATGTAGCGATCGCTAATTAAGTGGCTTTCAGTGATGCGCTGGGCGGGAAGCATTCCCACAAACTGAATGAATCGGGTAGGCAACGTGATAGACCTGGCCGTACACAGCGTCGCCCAGTGGACCGAGATTATTCGCTCGCTCGCAGTCGTCGGGATTGCGCTGTATGCCGCGATATTTGTGGTGGGCACTGTCGCCTTCGTACCCGCCTCGATGCTCACGGCGCTCGCCGGTTTTTTGTACGGCCCGATGGGGGGAACGCTGCTCATCTCGCCCGCTGGCTTGCTGTCTGCAGCGGTCGCGTTTGCCTTGGGCAGATCGCTTCTGCGCCCTTGGGTCAAACGACGCCTGGCGAACAGCCCCACATCAGCGGCGGTCGACCACGCAATCGAGTCAGGAGGTTTTCGAATTGTTTTTCTCTTACGCCTAGCGTCCATCGTGCCGTTCGCTCCGCTGAGCTATGGACTCGGAGCCAGCCGAATCGCCCGTCGAGATTTCCTCCTGGCGACTTGGATCGGCCTGCTTCCTGGAACATTTCTGTATGCGTACTTGGGCTCTCTGGCGGCTGATGTCGCACAGATAATCAGTGGCGAGGTAACGACCAATCGATCGACTCAAATGATGACTTGGACGGGTCTGGTCGTTGCATTGATCGCCTTACTGACCGTCGCCAGATATGCACGCAAAGCGATCAACCAAGCCCTTCTTCAACCCTCTTCAAACTAGGAGTTACACCATGAGCAACCCAACTTACGTCGAAGACTACAACGCCATCGTCACGGTGCTGAACCACTACAACGAAGGTGGCAAGCAAGCCAAAAGCAGCCTCATGAAACCTGCCTTCAGCGAGCAGGCCACCATCTTTGGTGTAGATGGCGAAGGCAAGCTGACCGGAGGCCCGATCCAGGGTCTGTTCGACATCATCGACAGCGCCTTCCGTCCCTCACCGGAAGCCAAAGGCGCCATCGTCAACGTCGATATCGTAGGCACCGCTGCCAGCGCACGTATCGATACCAACGACATCTCCGGCTTCTGCTTCACCGATTTCTTCAACTTGCTGAAGGTTGACGGAAAGTGGACCGTCATCAGCAAGATCTACCACACCCACGTTGCTCCTTAACCCAGCCGTTTGAACCGCGCCCTGTTGGCGCCAAAACCATGCAAAGGGGTTTGACCATGAGCAAAAACATCAAAGCTGTACCCACCCAGGACTACAACGCCGTTGTCGCCGTGGCCCAGCAATACGCTGACGGCCTGCGTGCCGGCAGCCCGGAAGTGCTGGAGCAGGCCTTCCACAAGGAAGCAGTGATGTACGGCTTCACCAACGGCAAACTGTTGGGCGGCCCGATCAGCAACCTGTTCGACTTCGTCCGTACCAATGGCACGGCCCCGGATATCAGTACCCGCCTGGACGTGCTGGCGATCACCCCAACCACCGCCGTGGTACGGGTGGATATGGAAAAGGACGCGATCGGTGCCGACTACAACGATTACCTGACACTGATCAAAATCGACGGCACCTGGAAGGTGATCGCTAAGGTTTATCACCAGTTTGAAGGCTGACCCGAGCAGCCTGAACGTAATGCTGTTTCTTAAGGTGATAAATCATGGCAAAAGTTGAATACAGCGCCGTTGTAGACGGCGGCGCCGAGCGCGTTTGGGATGTACTCAAGCGCTTCGGGAAAATCAGCCAGTGGCACCCCGCGATCCCGCAGAGCGTCATCGAAGACGGTCAGCCGGACGGTCTGGTCGGTTGCATCCGTAGGCTGACGTTGCAGGATGGCGCCATTCTGCGCGAGCAGTTGTTGTCGATAGACGCGGTAAATCTGCAGTTCTCCTACCGTTTCGTTGAAGCGCCATTGCCCGTCGACAACTACGTGTTGACCGTGCGCCTGATCCCGTTGACTGGCAAGGACGAAACCGTGATTCTGTGGTCTGCGACCTTCGATACGCGCGAGCCTGACCCAGCGGGGCAATGGACCTCGACCATCGAGTCGCTCATTGTCGGCGGGCATGAAAGCCTCCAGGTTTACCTGAACCAAACCGCCACCGCGTGAATGTGCCCTACCCCGCTCCAGCAATGGATGCGGGGTTCAATTTTTCTGGAGTTACGATGCACGACCACATTGCCGAAGTGCCGCTTGAAAAAGCTTATCGGCTGATCAACCACGGTCCCACCGTGCTGGTTTCTGCTCAACACGAGGAGACTCGAAATGTGATGGCCGCGGCATGGGCCTGTGCATTGGATTTCTCACCGCCCAAAGTCACTGTGGTGCTGGACAAGATCGCCAAAACCCGCGAACTGGTAGAGCGTAGCGGCCTCTTTGTGATTCAGGTTCCCACCGTGGCACAGCTGCAATTGACCCGCGATGTCGGCAGCGTCAGCCTGCAGGAAGATCCACAGAAGCTGGCTCATAGCGGCGTCGAGCTATTCAGTATCAGCGGCCATGACGTGCCATTCGTGGCCGGCTGCTCGGCCTGGCTTGCGTGCAAACTATTGCCCGAACCTCACAACCAGTCGACCTACGACCTGTTTATCGGTGAAGTCGTCGCTGCCTGGGCCGACACACGGGTATTCAGCGACGGCCATTGGCACTTTGAGCGTGCGCACCCGGACTTTCGTAGCCTGCACTACATCGCAGGCGGCCACTTTTATGCGATCGGAGAAGCGCTAACTCCATCAGTGATCTAATGCAGTGTCAACCGAGGCTCGGTGCCTGGCCCCAGATGGTTACCCGACATCAGTAATGCATAGGGTACCAGGCCATAGCGCGCGACTTGCGGTATGCGGTACAGCGATGCATAGAACGCCCGCGCCAACCATCCTTCCAGCGTCACGCAGGCTCTTCGCCAGCGCCACCGTCGACAATCAAAATACGAATGTCATTGAACATTGAAGGGTCTCAGTGCTTTTACTCGGGAGCACAGGACGGATCCTATAGCGCCCAGGCACACGGCGTTGCACCGGTGCCTGGGCTGGGTGATTTCAACGCTTATGACCTACCAATCCTGACGGGTCGGCGAAATGATCAGGTCGTTGACGGTGACGTTTTCAGGCTGATTCAGTGCATACACCACTGCGCGACCAATATCGTCCGGCGAGATAGCAATTTTATTCAGCTCTTGAGCCGCTTTACGGCCTGCCGGGTCGGTGACTTTATCGGCCCAACCGGTGTTGATCACACCCGGGCTGACCGTGTTGACACGGATGCCGTGCTGCACACCCAGCTCTTTGCGCATCGACTCAGTCATGGCCTGCACGAAGAATTTGGTGGCGCTGTAGATACCCGCAGCAGGCCCAACCTGGTGACCGGCGACCGAATCCATATTCAGGATCTGGCCCGACTTCTGTTTCAGCATGAACGGCAACACCGCCGCGATACCATGCAGGTAGCCTTTGATGTTCACGTTGATCATCTTTTCCCAATCATCGGTGGCCAGGTCGACCCAGTTGGAAAACAGCATCAAGCCTGCGTTGTTGATCAGGATATCCACCGAACCGAAAGAGTCTTGGGCGAATTGCGCGAGCGCTTTCATATCCTCAGGGTTGGTAACGTCGCTGACGCGACCTACCGCTTCACCGCCCTTGCCTTTCAGTTCGCTGACGATGGCGTCCAGGCCTTGCTGGTCCAGGGCTGCTGCGACAATTCGAACGCCTTTCTCGGACAAGGCACGTGCCGATGCAGCACCCAGGCCGGACGATGCGCCAGTGATGATCGCGGTTTTATTCTGCAGATAGTTCATGGCGTTCCTCTCGTTGGTGACTGCCCGTCTGTGCGGGCAGTTTTTGGGTTATCGCGGATATAAGGGGATCAGTAGTTGCCGACAGGCCAGTCGGTGTAGCCCTTCGCGCCGCCGCCGTAATACGACTCGCGCGGTGCGATGGTCAGTTCGGCCCCACGACGCAAGCGCTCAACCAAGTCCGGGTTGGAGATAAACAGGCGGCCAAACGCTACGGCGTCGATCTTGCCTTGGGCGCGGCGCTCAATAGCCATGTCCAGGTCGTAGTTGTTGTTGCCGATGAAGGGCCCGTTGAACTGCGCGCTCAATGCGTCCATGTCCACGCCTTCCGGTACATCACGCGAGGTGGCGGTAGCGCCTTCAACGAAGTGCAGGTACGCCAGGGCGAAGGCGTTCAACTGCTGGATCAGGTAGCCGTACATCGCCATCACGTTGCTGTCAGGCGGCGTGTTGCCGGCGTCAGGCGTCACCGGCGACAAACGAATGCCAACACGGTCGTTGCCCCAGATCTTGACGATTGCTTCGGTCACTTCCAGGGTCAGGCGCGCACGGTTCTCGATGGAGCCGCCGTACTGGTCGGTGCGATGGTTGGTCGAGTCCCGTAGAAACTGGTCCAGCAGGTAGCTGTTGGCCGAGTGAACCTCTACCCCGTCAAAACCAGCACGCTTGGCATTCTCGGCAGCACGTTTGTACTGCTCGATGATCCCCGGGATCTCATCGGTTTCAAGCGCCCGTGGCATCGACACCGGGACGAAGCCGTTGGTGGTATAGGTGTCGCCTTCAGCCTTGATCGCGGAAGGTGCGACCGGTGCGGCACCGTCAGGTTGCAGCTCGACACTGGAGAACCGTCCCACATGCCATAGTTGGCTGACGATCTTCCCGCCGGCGGCATGTACGGCGTCCGTGACTTTCTTCCAGCCCGCAACCTGCTCCTCGCTCCAGATGCCGGGGGTGGCCGCGTAACCGCGGCCTTGCGCGGAAATATTGGTGGCCTCGGCGACGATCAAGCCCGCGGTGGCGCGTTGAGCGTAATACTCAGCGTGCAGCTCGTTGGGGATGCCATCTTCGGCATAGCGGCTACGGGTGACAGGCGCCATCAAAATACGGTTGGCGAGTTTCATCGCGCCCAGGTTGATGGGGGTGAATAAGTCGGTACGAGTGGCGTTGTCTGTCATGAAAGACCTCAATTAAATAGACCGGTCGTCTAGTAAGTTGGTAAAAAATAACTACGACAAAAGTCGCTTTGCCAGAGTCAGGGATGTTTCAAAGGCGTCGTCGCGCTTGCCGATCTTCATCATCAACGAAGCGCCGAGCCAAACCTGATAAAGCGATTGCGCAAGCGTCGAGCTTGGCGCCGTGGACGTGATCGAGCCATCGACAAACCCCTGCCCAATACAGCGCTCAAGCTTTGCGTGGATAGCCTGCGTGCCTCGGTCGAGCACCAGGCGCATGCCCTCCGAGAGGTCACAGACCTCGGCGCCTAACTTGACCACCAGGCACTTGTCGGTAGGCAAATCAGAGCACTGGGTTTGCGCCCAATACTGGAAGTAACTCAGCAGCCTTTGCGCGGCGGGTGCAGAACCCATCAACAGCGTGTCGACTGTTGCGAGGTAGTCGGAAAAATACTGCTCAAGCAATGCCTGACCAAATTCTTCCTTGGATTTGAAGTAGTGGTAGAACGAACCTTTAGGCACGCTCGCAGCCGCTACTACCTCAGCTAACCCTACGCTGGTGTAGCCTTTGTGAGTCATCAACGTCCTGGCGACATCCAGGATGTGTTGGCGTGTTTCAGAATGATGCTTTTTCATAATGCAGCCACCCTAATTAAAAATAGACCGGTCGTCTAGTAAATTTTAGAATAGGCTCACGTTCTACGACCAACGGCGAACGAAGACAAATGACAGGGTAAAGCTCATGAACACCCCTCCCCCCACGTCAACGTTCAACACCGAGTGCCTTGCGCAATTCAACCTCAATTGCCTGGTGATCTTCGCTGCGCTGTATCAGGAAAAAAGTGTCACCAGGGCGTCCGAGCGGTTGAACATTGGGCAACCTGCGGTCAGCAACAGCCTGTCCAAACTCAGGCTGGTTTTTCAGGACCCACTGTTTTTTCGCCGAAACGCAGAGATGGTGCCCACCGCAGTCGCCGATGATATTGCGAAGCATGTGATACCGCTATTGAGCGGTATTGGCCACGTGCTTGAGCGATACAACGTACCGGCCCTTGGGCACCCGTCACGGCCGAACTGAAAGCTCATAATTACGCTACGCAACCGAAAATTTCATTTTGTGTATCATTGGGCAGAACTTTCTTCCAGGCATGCTCGTCTGGCGATACGCCCCCAAGGTGCTGCACTCAATGACCAACTCCACCCCAATCTCTGTTCCACGCGCAAAAGGACGCCCGCGCGCGTTTGATCGAGACCAGGCTCTGCTGCAGGCGCTGGCAGTGTTTTGGAGGCGTGGCTACGAGCCGGCCTCTGTGGCGGAATTGTGTTCAGCCATGGGCGTCAGCCCTCCCAGCCTGTATGCGGCGTTCGGCAACAAAGCCAAGTTGTTTCTCGAAGCGGTTGCCTACTACGAAGCGACGTTCTGGGATGCCACGTGGGAGCGCATGGACACCGAGCCCGACATAGTGCTTGCCATCAGCGAGTTCTTCCACACCTCCGCGTCGATCTTGACCGAACCCGAGGCGCCCTGCGGCTGTATGGTCGTCCTCGCGGCAGTCAATGTCTCCGACGATGCCGGTGAAGTCACCGCGACCCTAAAGGCCTTGCGCCAGGAAGGCCGTGACTACTTACAGCAGCGCTTGGATCGCGCAGTGGAACAAGGTCAGCTCAAACCGGAAACCAACACTCGCCTGCTCGCCGCTGCCTTGAATACATTGCTCGAAGGCATGTCCCTGCAGGCACATGACGCTGCCAGCAGGGAAGATCTGCAAGGCATCGGCGCAACAGCCGTAGCGATGCTGAGCCCTTCCCTGTCAGCTTGACTGGAACCAACTCCGCCAAACCACGCGCTGCATTCAAGCAAGCTGTTTACACGCAGCCTTGATGCGCGCGCATGCCTGCTCCAGCAGCACCGTGGAGGTCGCAAAGGAGATGCGGAAATAACCCTCCAACCCAAACGCACTCCCCGGTACCACCGCCACCTGTGCGGCTTCGAGCAGGTACTGGCAGACATCCACGTCATTAGTCAGCACCGCTCCTGCAGGCGTTTTGCGCCCGTACAGCCCCGAGCATGAAGGGAAGAGATAAAAAGCGCCCTCCGGACGGCGACATACCAGGCCGGGAGTGGTGTTAAAAGCGTCCAGACAAAGATCCCTGCGCTGACGAAACACTTCATTGCGCTCAGCCAGAAAATCGATAGGCCCGTCCAGCGCTGCCACGGCAGCCGCCTGGGATATTGCGCAGGGGTTGCTCGTGGTCTGCGATTGAATGGTGGCCATGGCAGCAATTAAAGGTTTAGGACCGCCCGCATAACCAATGCGCCAGCCCGTCATAGAATAGGCCTTTGAAACGCCATTCACGGTCAGCACGCGACCATGTAACGCCGGCACCTGCGAAGCCAGCGTGGAAAACACCCAACCGTCGTAACTCAGGTGCTCGTACATATCATCCGTCAGCACGTAGACCTGCGGATGCTCCAACAATACGGCGCCCAACCGATCAAGCTCTGCCGCGCTATAACCCGCACCCGTCGGGTTGCTTGGCGAATTCAAAATCAGCCACTTGGTACGCGGCGTGATGGCTTGCTGGAGTTGCTCAGCGGTGATCTTGAAATGCTGATGGGCCGCGCAGCGGATTTCCACGGGCGTGCCCCCCGCCAGGCGCACCATGTCCGGATAGGACACCCAGTAAGGCGCAGGAATGATGACTTCATCCCCGGGGTTAAGGGTGGCCTGCAGCGCATTGATCAGCACTTGCTTACCGCCGGTGCCGACGCTGATTTCGTCTTTCGCGTAGGTGATGCCGTTTTCACGCTGAAATTTTCGAACGATCGCCGCTTTGAGTTCTGGAGTGCCGTCTACATCGGTGTAGCGGGTCTGGCCTGCATCAATCGCCGCCTTGGCAGCCGCATTGATGTGATCGGGGGTTGGAAAGTCCGGCTCGCCGGTTGACAGGCTGATGATATCGGCCCCATTGCGGCGTAACTCTGCCGCCTTGCGCGTGATTACCAGCGTTGGCGAGGGTTTAACCGCTTTCAGCAAATTTCCGAGCAATTGCATGGGGCCACTCTTTGAGCTTTTGTTGATGGTGCATCAATGCTAGCGGCCTCCAGCAGACAATTAAAACAATATATATGGATGCAATATATCAATTTTATTTGTTTATTCCGGACTGATTTTTTTGGCCTCTTGCGCCGATTGCACACAAGGCAGGTGCATGGGGCCAAATCTCCCAGGCGCTTGACAGTTTCTGTAGTGACCAATATAGAATAACCCTCAGCGTGCATTCGCCGAGCGCGTTTGGAGGTTCGCTTGAGGGGGACATTTTTGAAACATCGCCTGATCTGGAGGAACTATGCACTCAGTTTTTATCGTCGGTGGTTCGGGTAAAGTGGCCAGAAGCCTTGCTCGACAACTGGCAGACCGAGGCCATCAACCACATTCGTTATACCGTCATGCGGAACAGGCCGAGGGACTCGAAGCACTCGGCGCCATCCCCGTGGCGGGTAACTTGCTTGACCTCGACACAGAGGCTCTGGCCAAGCTGATGGCGGGCAGTGATACCGTGGTATTCGCGGCGGGTGCCGGCGGCAAAGGCGGCGAGCAGATGACGGATGCCATCGACGGTCACGGCCTTGAGCTGTCCGTAGCCGCGGCTGAGTTGGCGGGCATTCAGCGCTTTATTCTTGTGTCGGCGTTTCCAGAGGCATCGCGTGGAAAATCAGTTTCCGAGACCTTCGAAAACTACATGGCCGTGAAAAAACGCGCCGATGTGCACTTGGCCGCAAGCGATCTAGATTGGGTCATTCTGCGCCCCGGCACCTTGCTGGACTCACCCGGCAGTGGCAAGGTCCACGCTGGCCTGGCTATCCCCTATGGCGACGTGCCGCGCGACGATGTCGCCGCAGCCTTGTTGCAGATCATCGAACAGCCCGGCGTCAGTCGCGTCATTATCGAACTGACCCAAGGCAGCACACCGGTCAACGAGGCTATCCAGAGTTTTGTGCCGAATAGCACTCAAGCATGAACGAACCCACAACATTCAAGCTGCTACTGGTCGGCGCAAGCGGGCTGGTTGGCAGCCATGTACTGGATCTGGCCCTGTCGGATCCGCGCGTCGGCAAGGTCTACGCGCCAACACGCAAGACTTTGGCGGCGCACCCTAAACTCATCGCCACGCCCATCGATTTTGATCACTTGGACGAACAGGCTGATCGCTGGCAAGCAGATGCTGTGATCTGCACGCTGGGTACCACGCTTAAAACAGCTGGCTCCAGGGCAGCCTTCGAGCGAGTCGACCACACCTATCCATTGGCAGTGGCCAGGCTCGCACGCGCGCATGGAACGCCGACCTACGTGCTCAATTCGGCTATCGGCGCAGATGTGGGATCTTCGTTTTTCTATAACCAGGTCAAAGGCCGCCTGGAACAGGATCTGGCGAAGGTGGGGTTTGAATCGCTGACGTACGTGCGGCCGGGTGTCATCGGAGGCAAGCGTGAGGAGGTACGCCATGCAGAGCGTGCACTGATCCGGATGCTCAAACTTGCATCGCCGCTATTACCTGAACGCTGGCGTCTCAATCCCCCGGCGCTGATTGCGCGGGCATTGCTTGACGCCGCGATCAGTCAGGCCCCTGGCATTCATGTGGTGCCATCGGGCAGCATGACCAAGCCGGCCGATCGACACTAAGCCAACAAGCGTCGGCTCATATCAAGCGCAGCGTCAAAAGGCTCACGTGTTTTGTTGACTTTGACCAGCAACGACGCGCCCAACCACATCTGGTAAAGCGCTTCAGCCAGTATTGCTGAATCAACGGATGCTCTTATGGAGCCATCCGCTTTACCCTGCTCAACACAACGACTCATCCGCTCGATGATCAGGGCGGTACCCTTCTCAAGCACACCGCGCATGTTTTCTGACAGGTCACACACTTCCGCACCCAATTTGACTACCAGGCATTTTTGATCGGTGTGATCAAACGCCTGTGTCTCGGCCCAATAGCGTAGATAGCTCAGCAGACGTTCGGCGGCGGAGCCCTCACTGGCCAACTGCACATCGACACGCGTGAGGTACTCGTCAAAGTACTCTTCGAGCAGCGCTTGGCCGAACTCGTCCTTTGATCGAAAGTAGTGATAGAACGACCCTTTAGGTACACCCGCTGCCGCGAGCAGCTCGGTAAGGCCGACGGCGGTGTAACCTTTCTGGGTCATCAGCGACCTGGCGACATCGATGATGTGCTGGCGCATGTCATGGGCGGGTTTCTTCATAATGCCGCGCATGCTAGCAAAAAAATGATCTAGCGTCAGGCGCCCGCTAGAGTGCCTGACGTTTGTTCACCTGTATCGGAAGCAATTTTACGTAGCGCTTCAGCGACAAAAATATAAATATATTTCGAAGCAAAACATAATTATTATTTGAGCATGATCAAAGAACTGAAAACACTTATCGCTGTGGCGAGAGAAGGCACATTTGCGGCTGCCGGCAGCAAAATCGGCCTCACCCAAGCCGCCGTCAGCGCCCAGATGCAACGCCTTGAGGCGGAGCTAGGGGTACAGCTATTCGACCGTAAGGGACGCTCGGCTCAGCTAAATCGAATGGGTCACCAGGTTTTGGCGCAGGGTCAGGAACTGGTACGCCAATTTAAAGATCTGGGCTCGACATCGGTGGGTCTTCCTGCGAACGTTTTGGTCACCATTGGAGCGATTGCCTCGGTTCAGCGCTCCTTCTTGCCAGATGCCCTGGCTGAATTTCATCAACGATCTGCGCAATGCAGGACGCGAGTGCTCCCCGGCTTGTCGATGGAGTTGGTGAACCAAGTCGATTCAGGCGAAATCGATATGGCCGCGATAATCCGCCCGCCCTTCTCGCTTCACAGTGATCTGCGCTGGACAACCTTGGCGCGTGAACCTTACCGGCTGATCGTCCCCGCCGATATGCCGGGAGACGATTGGGCTGAATTGGTATCGAGCCAACCCTTTATACGCTATGACCGATCATCCTTCGGCGGACGCCAAGTTGATAGGTTTCTGCGACAAACCCATTTTTCATTACACGAAGTCTGCGAGCTCGATGAACTGGATGCAATCGTCAAACTGGTTGCAAACGGCGTTGGAGTCGCCTTGGTGCCAGAAACGGCCACCCGTGAAGAATGGCCTGCCGAGGTACGTGCAATCGACCTGAAACAACGTACATTCCATCGTGATATTGGTTTAGTGCACCGTGCACGCCGCAGTCTAACTGAGCCAGTAAAACTACTGGCTCAACTGATTACCGAGCATGCAGTGAAGAAGCATTAGATAAGTGCTGACGAGTACTTCGTGAAACTCACCTTCGATTTCGAACTCAATTTTCAGCGCTACCCTAACTAGTTAAGGTGCTTCATGGGTTTGGAAAATTTTGCTAACGACCGTCCACTTGCCTTCTACTTTCAGCAACTGGAAGAAGTCGGTGAAAGAGAGGCCTGACATGCCGTTGGCGTCGATACGAGCACTCGCGGCATTACCGACGATTTCAATACGAGTAATCGCGGCCTGCGCGTCGGGAGATGGACGGAAATTCTTGTCAATTCCCTCGAACAGGATTGGAATCGCGCCGCCGTCCAACTTGCCATCGGCACCGACGCTGTACATCGTCGCGTGTTCATTGAAAGCGGGTTTCATAATACTGCTCTTGGCCTGCTTGCAACCCTCAATATACTTGTTAAGCACCTCTGTAATAGCTTGATAGTCTTCTACATACGTAGCTTTGCTGACTGTTTTACTGCTGAGAACTTGTGGGCCACCTGGTGCGTTTTCCGCTTGAGCCATCGCACCAAAGGTTGAAATCAAGGCCAAAAAAAACAACTGCTTAATAGATATAACTTTCATTTAGTCGCTCTTCATAATGAGTGCAATTATTGAAACATGCTCAACCGCACAAACGCAGCAGAAACTCCGGAATTCGACTGTGCGCAAGCAGCTTCGCAATGAGATGACGAGGTGTTTTCAATGACGAAGCCCGCAGTTTCACCGTGACCTGCGGGTTCTTTGTTTTTGAAATTACTTGCTCAGGTTGATCTTAAGTTCCTGAGAAGCCTGCGCAATCGCGCTGCGCGGCGTCGGCAGATGGCTGAAGCCGTTCGACAGACCGAAATCGTGAATCATGCCGTTGTAGCGAACCGTCTTCACAGGCACACCCGCAGCGTCGAGCTTGCGGCCGTAAGCTTCAGCTTCATCGCGTAGGACATCGAATTCGGCTGTCTGGATCAGCGTCGGGGGCAAGCCCTTCAACTGTTCGGTCGTGGCCTGCAGTGGAGAAGCGTAAATCTGTTTGCGTGTCTCGGCGTCGGGTGCGTAATTGTCCCAGAACCAGGCCATCATGTCCTTCGTCAGGAAATAGCCGTTGGCAAACTCCTTGTACGACGGCGTGTCAAAATTGGAATCTGTCACTGGGCACAGCAACACTTGCGAGCGCAGTGCAGGTCCACCCTTCTCGTTCGCCATCAGGGCAACTACGGCGGCAATGTTCCCCCCAGCACTATTGCCGGCTACGGCGAGGCGAGTGCCGTCTACCTTGATATCTTCGCCATGTTCAGCGACCCATTTTGTCGCGGCATAGGCTTGCTCGGTGGCGACGCCATATGCTGCCTCTGGCGAGAGGCTGTAGTTGACGAAGACCGCCACCGCACCCGAGCCTACCACCAGGTCACGCACCAGTCGTTCGTGGGTCGGGAAGTCGCCCAACACCCAGCCGCCGCCATGGAAATACATGAACGCGGGCAGCGTCTTTTGTTGGCTACCGACCGGGCGCACGATGGTCAACTTCAGATCGCTGCCGTTGACGCGGATCGTCTTCTCACTGACATCAGCTGCTGGCAAGGCCACTTGAGGGGCAGCCTGGGCGCCCGCAAGCGCGGCACGGGCATCGACCGGCTTCATGGAATCGAGCGTCGGCACACCTTCAAGCGATTGCAAGAGTTTCGCCGTGTTGTGCTCAACTCCCGGGTATGTGGTGGCGGAGGCACTACCCGGCGCAAGAGTAACGACCGTAAAAGCGAGAGCGGAGGTAAGGGTTTTCATGACGGTTCCATTTGTATGGCTGAGTGCCGGGAAGCAATCAGCTACAGCAGACTCAAGGACGACAGAGGTTCAAGGCGCGACGTGGGTGTGAAAGATCTTGCTGACGACCGTCCACTTGCCATCGACTTTCAGCAGATGGAAAAAGTCGGTGAAAGAAATGCCTGACATGTCGTTGGCGTCGATGCGCGCGCTGGCCGCCGTACCGACAATCTCAATGCGGACGATAGCTGCCGGTGCATCTGGAGAGGGGCGAAAACCCTCATCAATCCCCTTGAACAGGATTGGAATTGCGCCACCGGCCAGCTTACCGTCGCCATCGACGCTAAACATGGTCGCTTGTTCATTGAAAGCTGGCTTCATGAGGCTGCTTTTTGCTTGCTTGCAGCCCTCGATGTACTGGTTCAGCACCTCGGTGACGGCTTGATATTCGTGTACGTAAGTAGGTTTGCTCATGGTTGACTCCTGCTTCATAGGATTGAGGATTAGCGCGCCCCAGCGGCGCGCGTTCGACGTGGACAAGTTCAGGCTTTGGTATCAAGCCATACAGACCCGTAACGCGTGTAGGCAGCAGGAATCTCAATGATTTCTTTCAAATCATCTGCTGCCGTGCGCACCCAGAACGGATCACGCAGCATTTGTCGGCCGACAAACACCAAGTCAGCTCGGCCGTTTTGCAGGATGTCTTCGGCCTGACGACCACTCTGGATGACACCCACCGCACCCGTCGCAATATGCAATTCTTTGCGCAGCAACTCAGCGGCCGGGACTTGGTAACCAGGATAGGTCTGCACCTTGATCATCTTGATCCCGCCGGAGCTGCAGTCGATCAGATCGACGCCCTGCTCTTTCATCCAGCGACCGTATTCAAGGAACGACTCGGGGGTATTCCCGCCTTCGGCGTAATCAGAGCTGGAGATACGAACAAACAGAGGGCGATCGCCCCAATGGGTTTTGACTTCCTCCAGCACTTCGCGCAGGAAGCGATAGCGACGCTTGGCATCACCGCCATATTCGTCGTCGCGGGTATTGGCGAGTGGTGAGAGGAACTCACTCAGCAAATAACCATGTGCGGCATGGATCTCAAGCACATCAAAGCCCGCTTCACTGGCACGTCGTGCGGCATCGCCGTAGAGCTTTACCAACCCCGGAATTTCCTCAGCCGCGAGTGCGCGAGGCACGGGGCTGGTTTCCGTGAACGGGATAGCCGATGGCGCGATGTGAATGAGATTGGGCAGGTCAGCGTTGCGCCCCGCATGGCCGATCTGAGCACCGGCTTTTGCACCAAAGCTGTGAAGCAGTTCGGTCAGCGCTTTCAAGCCGACGATGTGTGCGTCGCTCCAGATACCGAGGTCACCGGCCCCGATACGACCGTCGGCGTGGACTGCCAACGTTTCCGGGAAAATCAGCCCCGCCTGGCCCAAGGCGCGAGCACCGTAATGCACCCGATGCCAGTCAGTGACAAAGCCATCATCGGCAGCCATGTGCATGCACATGGGCGACATGACCACGCGGTTTTTCAGTTTAAGGCCTTTAATTTCATGAGGGGACAGCAGCAAACTCATCTAACTAATTCCATAGTGATCGATATGGAATAATGATAATGTGCATAGCCGATTTGCGTAAGTACGCACATTTTTGTGCTGTAGGTACATTTTTTATACCTAGGAGATCCCTTTGAAGAAATGCGCCCCACAGAGTGAAGTTGAAGCGTTTGCCTGTCCTGTCGCCTTCACAGTGGATGTCATCGGCGGCAAATGGAAATCGCTCATACTGTTCCATCTGATGTCAGGAACGAAGCGGTTCAACGAATTGCGCCGGCTGATGCCAGATGTGACCCAGAGAATGCTCACACTACAACTCAGAGAGCTGGAGACAGATAAGGTTATCCATCGCGAAATCTATCGAGAGGTCCCGCCCAAGGTCGAGTATTCCCTCACAGAATTAGGCAACACGCTTGCCCCACTGATCAGCGCGATGCGGGAGTGGGGAGCGGTGCATGAGCGTGCAATCCTGGCATTCAGGCGCGCTGAGATTGATGCAAATTCATTTGAATCGCTCGCCTAACTTTAGATTCTTCTCAGGCAAGCGAACGCCTCAGCGCAGGATAAAGAACTAGCACTGGGGCGTGGGCTCTGGTGGATCTCGATCCACCTGGATGACCACCCCTTACCGAGTGCTTCTGCCCAAATGCTCGTATGCCAGACGAGCGGATTGGCCCGCTACTTGGCGATGGACGTGACGCCCCTCCCCCTGGGATCAGATACGGGTTCAGGCACGCCGTGCTCAACGCGGATTGCCTGAATATCACCGTTGAAGCCTTGGTTAGCCAGGTAGTAGCCAGCGACGTCAAGGTCCGCCGCCAGTTGCCCGGAAATCGGCGCGTAGGGCTCCCAGAAGATCGTATTGGCAGGCAGCAACTGGTGGTGAAAGCGCATCGCACCCACCGCGTCTTTTAGCCCTAGGTGGAAGTCATACACGTTACTGACAACCTGAAAGATCGACGTGAAAATCCGCGAGCCACCCGGTGTACCAATGACCAGGGCGACCTTGCCGTCCTTCAGGAAAATCGTCGGAGTCATCGAAGACAATGGCCGCTTTCCGGGTTCGATAGCATTGGTATCAGTACCCACGACGCCCATCTGATTGGGCACCCCCGCCAGTGCCGAAAAGTCATCCATCTCATCATTTAGCAAAATGCCGGTTTTTTCCGCGACTACACCGGAGCCGAAAAAGCCATTGAGCGTGTAGGTGTTGGAAACGGCATTGCCCCATTTATCGACGATTGAGAAGTGCGTGGTCTGGGGTTTCTCCGGCGATTCGATATTCAAACCGGCGACGACCTTATTGGTGTCCGAAGGGACCGACAAATTGACCTGCGACGCCCGGCCCGCCAGGTAGTGTTCGTCGATCAATTCATGCACCGGCACCGTATAAAAATCCGGATCGCCCAGGTACTGCGCCCGATCGGCAAACACACGCTTCTCGATCTCCGCCACCAGGTGCATATAGCGCGCGGAATTGAGCGGCACGCCCTGGAAATCCTCGCGGCGCATCTCTTTCATCTTCAACAGTTGCACCAGCGCGACCCCGCCGGAGCTGGGCGGTGGAGCGGTGACAATCTGAAAGCCATTCCAGTTGGCTTGTATCGGCGTACGCCACACGGCTTTGTAGTCGGCCAGGTCCTGCGCGCTGATCAGGCCGCCATTGGCACTCATATCGGTCACGATCAGCGCAGCGGTTTTACCAGCGTAAAAACCTTTCGGTCCCTGCGCGGCGATGCGCTTGAGAACCGCCTCAAGTTCAGGCTGCTTGAAGGTGGTTCCTGCCTGCAGCTTGCCGAAATGTTCAGCGAAGTTGGTTTTACCGGCGAAGCGTTTAGCGTTTTCGCTTGCAGCAATACTGGCCAGTGCGTCATCGACGACGAAGCCGTGGTGCGCATAGCCAATGGCCGGCTCGATAAGCTGCGCCCATTTGAGCTTGCCAAAGCGCTTGTGCGCCTCCCACATGCCGGCGACCGTGCCCGGCACGCCCACCGACCGGTGGCCGATCACACTGCCTTGCGGTTGGTCGGCAGCAATCACTTTTTTACCCGAGCTGTCGACGAACATGTCTCGCGTCGCTTTCAGCGGCGCACGCTCGCGGTAATCGAGAAAGTAGGGTTTGCCCTTGTAATAAACGGTCATGAAACCGCCGCCGCCGATATTCCCGGCTTCGGGGTAGGTCACGGCCAGGGAAAAGGCAACAGCGACGGCCGCATCCACGGCATTCCCGCCTTTGGCAAAGATTGCGTTGGCGGTGTTCGCAGCGATTTGGTCAGGTACGGCCACCGCAGAGTGCGTCAACGCAGTGCGTGGGCTGGCGATTGCCGGTTGATAGATACCCATAAATAGCAACATCATCCACAGTGCGACGCAGCGACGCGTCCGATAGAACTCTGATTTCTTGCACATAGACCACCTGTTTTTTTTATAAATAATGGCAGCACAGTGGCAACTAACAGGGCGCGATTCGTTATCGGAACTGGGCACCCCGGCGCCTGAAAAGAATGAACACGCAACAATTTCTTATTGGTTTATCAGCCAAAAAAAGAGCCCTCGACGCGGTTAACGTGGAAGGCTCTTGTGTGTCACTGATTAAGCGTTCTGTTCGCCCCCTACAGCGCTTTTTCGCTCCAAGGGTGCTTTCTCCCACTTGGCGATAACCAGGGGTGCAATTGCATTACCCAGCACGTTCAAGGTGGTAGTGCCGCTGTCGATGATCCGGAAGATCCCGGCAATCAACGCGACCCCTTCCAGCGGCAGCCCGGCAGATGCCAAGGTGGCCGACAGAATGATGATGGCAAACCCAGGTACACCCGCAGCGCCCTTGGACGTCAGCACCATCGTGACCACCAGCAAAATCTGCTGAGTCAGTGACAGGTCGATGCCATAGAGCTGGGCAATGAAGATCGTCGCCACCCCGAGGAAGATCGAAGCACCGTCCAGGTTAAACGCATAACCCACCGGCACCACGAAGCTGACGATTCGCCGAGGCACGCCGTAGGCTTCCAGCTTGGTCATCAACTGCGGCATGACAGCCGCAGAAGCTGCACTGGAGAAGGCCAGAATCAGCTCATCGCGGAAGTACTTGATCAACTTGAAGACGTTTTCGCCGATCAGGTAGCAGATACCGCCGAGCATCACCAGGGCAAAGGTAATCAGCGCCAGGTACACCACACCGATCAACTTGAGCAACGGCAGCAACGAGGCAAATCCGAAGGTCGCTACAGTGGCGCCGATCATGCCGAATACACCGATCGGTGCGTAGGCCATGACAAACGACACCACCTTGAACATGGCGTCGGAGAAGCCCTGCACAACCGCTACAACCGGCGCACTTTTGGCTTTGGGCAACGTGTTCAACGCCATGCCCAGCAGCACCGCAAAGAACAGCACCGACAGCAACTTCCCTTCCGACATCGCGACAATCACGTTATCGGGCACGATGTTCTGCAGGATGATCAGCGCGCCTTTCGACGGCTCCATATGCACGGCTGCTGCGTTGTGCGCGATGCCCGCGATTTCGGTGCCTTTACCCGGCTCGAACAGGTTGGCGAAACACAAGCCGAGCACGATGGCGAGGCTGGTGATTGCAAAGAAGTAGATCAACGACTTTGCGCCCATGCGCCCGAACGATTTGTTATCACCGCCCCCGGCAATGCCGAGGATCATGCAGCAGAAAACAATCGGCACGACGACCATCTTCATCATCTTGATGAAGATATCACCGAGCGGTTTAAGGATCTCGGTACTGACCCACACTTGATTTTCCGGGTGGGTATTGAAATACCAACCCACGAGCACGCCAAGCAACAGCCCGGCAACGATTTGCCAAACTAAGGGGATACGTTTCATGTCTAGCCTTTTTGTTGGAATGAAAGGACTGCGTGACGGCAGTAGCTAGATTCATGAGCTTCCAGCTCATTTATGTTTTCTGGAGCACGCTTTAACGTGCTCCAGATTTTTATTATTTTGCGAAGAGCTGGCTCATATCCTTGAACGCTTTGAACTCAAGCGCGTTGCCGCACGGGTCGAACAGGAACATGGTGGCTTGCTCGCCGACTTGGCCTTTAAAGCGAATGTAAGGTTCGATAACAAACTTGGTACCGAAGGATTTCAAACGCTCGGCCAGTGCTTCCCATTGAGCCCATTCCAGAATGATGCCGAAGTGCGGAACCGGTACGTCGTGGCCGTCTACCGGGTTGCTGTGCACGCTTTCCTGAGAAGCAGTTTTCGGGTGTTCATGGATGACCAACTGGTGGCCGTAGAAATCGAAATCTACCCACTGCTCGCTTGAGCGGCCTTCGGCAAGGCCGAATACCTCACCGTAAAAGGTGCGCGTAGCTGCCAGGTCATACACAGGGATTGCGAGGTGGAAAGGAGAAAGACTCATCAGGACTCCGATAACAATTTTTATTGGTTTGTGGTGCCGGACACCGTGGTCGCTGCCCGACGTTTTTTGAAGGTGGATTTATGCTAAAGCCGAACCAACCTAAAAAAAATCAATATAAATTTTTCACAAACACAATTTTATTTTGTTAATTGGGGATCTCTTTTTACTGCTCCCAGGCCGCCTGAATCGCATGGGTAATTTGATCGACAAACACCCTTGTCTTCGTCGGAACCAATCGCCCCGGGGGCATCACGGCATAGATCCCACCCGGTGCCGGGCCTTCCCATTGCCTCAATATTTGTACAAGCGTGCCATCGCGCACCGCCGCCCCGGCCTGCCAATCAGGCGTCAGAATGGTCCCTGCGCCCTCCACAGCAGCCTGTAAAAGCGCCTCCGAATATCGGAGATCAGCGGCACCGTCTCAATGCTGATTCCGTGTCTAGGCGCCTGGTGGCGATGGACACGCGGATCGATCCCCCTGGCAACCGCGTATTGCAACATCGCGCAGAGCATGAGCATCTCGCGAGCCAATTTCTGGATAGATGCAGAGAGACAGACCCGAAAAGTCCGCTTAGGGATATCAACTCAGAACCCTCTTCCGAGCGACCACGGATTTGCCCCATTCGGGTTGCTCATCTAGTATATGGAGGCGCACTGAATACCAGCCACGGCCACCCAGGTCCGTGTCGGCAAACGCCGTTCGCGATCGCTCGTACGCCCGGTGTGAATGGGGGCATAACTGGGGGCATAATTCGTTTTTTTCAGGCTGTAACTACCGCCCTAGAGCCCAGTAAAAATGTTTTTTGGGGATCCAGATAGTCTCTGACCTACACCTCCCTGCCATCAAACGTTGCCCACCTGGATCACGAACACACCGTACCCTTCCGGCTATCGCATCGAACAGGTGTCCGTGCTGTGTAACTCAACCTGGCAAAGACGTGAGGCGTACTTGGTGAGACGTCGTATCGTTGCCGGGTTAACTCCTGATCACGGACGGGATCAAGACGATTTGGCAAACCGAATCAAAGATGCAACGCAGGCTTGGGCTGGCCAACGCCATGGCCAGATGGGACCCGGACCCGCAGCGCAATCAGCAGCGCGGCCAGCAGCATCAACACGGCCGCTGCGACGAATACGCCTGCGCTGCCACCGAGGCTGAACATTGCACCGCCAGCGGCGGCGCCTGTTGCGATGGCGGACTGCACAGATGCCACCACCATGCCCCCGGCGCTTTCCGCCTGATCGGGGACCGCACTGGCAACCCAGTTCGACCACGCCACCGGCACACCACCAAAGGCCAGGCCCCAGACCGCCAGGAGTATCGCCTGCCCCGGCACCGAGGCCGGCAATAGCACCAACGCCAGTGCTGCAATACCGACCAGCGCGGGCATCAATACGAGCGTGGCCAGCGGGTGGTGCTCCAGCAGTTTCCCGGCCAGCAGCGTGCCGGCGAAGTTTGCCACGCCGAAGCCCAGCAGCATCAGTGACAGCCCTTGCGGGCCGATGCCGGTAGTCCCTTCAAGCAATGGCCGAACATAGGTGAACATCGCAAAGTGGCCGCTGTGCACCAGCACGCAACCAAACATGCCCATGGCAATGCCCGGACGCTGCAACACCTCGAGCACGGTGCGCAGACCTGCCGGCCGGCGCGGCGCAAGGGGTGGCAGAGTGAACGACTGGAACGCCAAGGTCACCACGCCAACCGCCGCCGCTGCAAAGAACGCGCTGCGCCAGCCATACAACCCGCCCAGATAGCTGCCCAGCGGCACGGCAACGACTGTCCCGATGGCAATGCCGCTAAAAATGATCGACAGCGCCCGTGGCAACAAAGCGCTCGGCACCAAGCGCATCGCGACCGCCGCCGCCATGCTCCAGAACCCGCCAAGGGCAATACCCAGCAAGATACGCATCAACAACAGCACCGCGAAGCTGGAGGAAACGGCGACCAACAGATTGGAGGCGACCATCAACGTGGAAAAGCCCAGCAACACCCAACGCCGGTCGATACCACGGGTCAGGCCTGGCACCAACAGGCCGGCGAACAGCGCGACGACTGCTGTCACCGTTACCGCCTGGCCAGCCAGCGCTTCGGACACGCCAAGGTCAGTGGCCATCAGCGTCAACAAACTGGCCGGAAGGTACTCAGCGGTCAGTAACCCGAATACCCCCATTGCCAACGAAAAGACCGCCAGCCACGCGGGGGTCGCAGGCTCTACATCCAACCCGACGCCAGTATGGCGGTCGGGTACGGCCTTACATGCACAGTCATTCATCGTACGGATCTCCCAATCTTCATTACGAACCGAAGTCTAGGCGTCCGAATCCGGATGATCTATGATTGAAAATCTCTGTTTTTTGACCAAAACACCTGAATGATGCCTGCAGACCAGTTTGCTCTTTCCTCGGACCTCATTAACGAACTGTTGCGCGGCATGCGCCTGCGCGGCGTCGAATACCGGCGTATTCAGGCAGGCCCTACCTTCGGCTTGGGGTTCACGGAAAAACCTGGGCACGCCTGGTTCCACTTCATAGCCGTCGGCAATGCGGTGCTGCAAATGGAGGATGGCACCCACTACGCGCTGTCTGCCGGCAACGCCGTGTTCATCTCCCATGGCGCAGCCCATCAACTGCTTTCGCACCCTGGCGCGCCGGTTCTAGACATTAACCGCCTGGACGGCGCCCCGCTCGGTGACACCGTCAGCGCAGTGGATACCGGAGCCGATGCCAGGCCCACGCCAAGCACTACGTTGTTCAGTGGTTGTATGGAGTTTGAACTGGGCAGCATCCATGGCCTTGGCCGGCTGATGCCGGGCGTGATGCTGATTGATGCCGGCGGTCAGCGTTACCCCGGTCTGGTACCGATCCTGACAACCATGGAACGCGAGGTTAGCAGCGCACGGGTCGGCTTCGCCGGTATCCTTGCGCGTTTGGCCGACGTGGTGGCTGCCATGGTCGTTCGCGGCTGGGTGGAATGCGCCTGCGGCAATGCTTCAGGCCTGGTCGCCGCCTTGCGCGATCCACGCCTGGCTGGCGCACTGCTTGCGCTCCATCAGCAACCGGGCCGCGACTGGACTGTTGCGCAGTTGGCAGCGCACTGTAATACCTCACGTTCGGTGTTCGCGGAGCGCTTCCAGGTGACGATTGGCATGGCCCCGCTGCGCTATGTCACCGAACTGCGAATGCGGCTTGCGAGCCAGTGGCTGACCCTGGAAAGGCTGCCGATTGAAGAGGTAGCGCAGCGTCTGGGCTACACATCGCAGGCCGCTTTCAGTCGTGCCTTCAAGCGCATTACCGGCAAAACCCCCGGATTAAGCCGTAAGGTGAGGCAGCCCGCTGTTACTCGCAACCGAGCGCAAGTCGTTGATGATCCATGCCTATGACCCATTCACGACTCCAAATCCAGAGTGATTGTCTCCTCATGGATCAACGACGAGAACACCTGAGATCAACTGACGGCCGGATTGGGGTTTCTGCGAAAAAATCGCAAACTGATAGTTTTTGCGAATATCACTGCCCTCATTGAACCTATACCGTTGCCACGGAAATTTTGCCGTCCTCGCCAGCCACCTTATTGGCGTCAAAAAATAGAATTAAATATCTCCTCAACAATTCCCTAACGCCTGCCGATAGAAGTAACAAGGTGTTACGAACGCAGATCCTCTTGTCTAAACGTCGGTTTAACAAGGCAGGATCCTACAGGGCAGGTTGCGGCGTAACGGTTAGGGCATGAAGCGCTTTTGCTGTTTACTTCACTGAGAAAAATTTATGTCTATAAGAAACATGAATATCGCTCCACGGGCGTTTCTTGGTTTTGCGTTCATTGCTCTATTGGTCGTCGCGCTGGGGCTTTTTGCGCTGAACCGCATGAGCCTGATCCGCCAGGCCACGGTCGACATGGAAACCAACACCATGCCGAGCATCACGCTGATAGGCAACGTTAACGAAGCCGTACTGCGCCTGAGGGTCCTTTCGTTACGCTTATTGGTCAATCGCGAACCTGAAATGCTGCAGGAAACCGATCAGCGAATTGCTGAAGTAACGACCCAATTGCAAACGGCCAAGTCCGCTTATAGTGCGCTACCGGCCGAGGCGCAAGAGAGAGCTACTTATCAACAGTTCGATACAACACTGACTCAGTATCTTGGGTTACTCAATCAGGCATTGCAGCTGTCGCGTGAGAACAAGACCGAAGAAACCCGGACCATGATTAACACGGGTATGCGACAAACTTCTGACTTGATGACCAAACAACTCAAGGATCTGGTTGATATCAACCGAGCCGCTGCTATTGCAGGCTCTCAAATAGCTGGGCAGCAATATGACGGTGCAACGGTTGCCATTATTGCCGTGGCGATAATTGCATCAATGATGACGGTCCTGCTCGCCTGGTTACTGACCCGCAGTATTGTGGCGCCTTTGTCGCGAGCAGTGAGCGTTGCTCAGGAAATCGCAGCGGGCAACCTGACCAAACACATTGAAGTCGATGGCAAGGACGAGCCGGCGCGATTGCTTGAAGCGTTGGTGGTCATGCAGCAGAACCTGCGCACGACTATCCAGATGATTTCAGGGTCGGCCACGCAATTGGCCTCTGCCGCAGAAGAGTTGAGCGCAGTCACTGAAGAGTCGTCCCGTGGTTTGCAAAAGCAAAACGATGAAATTGAACAGGCAGCGACTGCCGTGAACGAAATGACCGCCGCTGTCGAGGAAGTTGCGCGCAATGCCGTGTCCACCTCCCAAGCTTCAGAGCAGTCAACGGATACAGCGCGTCAGGGTCGCGACAAGGTCGTGCAGACCGTACAAGCAATTCAGGCCATGACCCAGGATGTGCAGACCACCTCCAACCTGATTGAAGGCCTGGCAGAACAGGGCCGGGACATCGGCAAGGTGCTGGATGTGATTCGCTCCATTGCCGAGCAAACCAACTTGCTGGCATTGAACGCGGCAATCGAAGCTGCAAGGGCTGGCGAAGCAGGTCGTGGCTTTGCGGTGGTGGCCGATGAGGTTCGGGCTTTGGCCCACCGTACGGCGCAATCGACTCGAGAGATCGAACAGATGGTCGCCGGTATTCAAAGCGGAACCGGCAATGCCGTGCAGTCGATGAGTTTGAACACCAGCCGCACGCTTACCACCCTGGAGCTTGCCCGGGCTGCCGGAGAAGCGCTTGAGCAGATCACCGAAGCCATTTCGAAAATAAACGAACGCAACCTGGTGATCGCCAGCGCCTCGGAAGAGCAGGCCCAAGTGTCTCGCGAAGTGGACCGGAATCTGGTGAACATTCGTGACCTGGCCACTCAGTCGGCAGCCGGGGCCAATCAGACCAGTGCCGCCAGTCATGAGTTGTCGAGATTGGCAGTGGCCCTGAACGGCATGGTGGCACGCTTTGTGTTTTGATTAGCGCTTGACTGAACAAGTGCGGCTGCAGTCATGAGTCTGATGCAGTCCGCACTTCAATCAGCACACTGTAGATCAAGCCTGCAAACCCGTGCGGCATGAGGCTAACCCGCTTTGGCCGCCGTTTCGATCGACTGCCACGCCGCCCGCCCCAGCATGTCCCGATAGTGCCTGGGGCTATTAACCACACGTTTCGATAGCCAGGCCCGTGAATAATTTTCTGCCTGACCAATGATCAGCGACGGCAATAACTCGGCAGGCACGTGCGCAAAATGCTCGGCGATGCCTTGCGCGGTCATCCATTCCAGCAACTTCTTGTTGCGCTGCTTGTTGCGGGCGGCGAGTTCTTCCTTGAACGGACCGGTGGCCACGGCAAAGCGCCCCTGCAGGACAAATCGTGCCCAGTCCGGTTGCGCGTCCACCCAGTCGACATAGCTGTGCACCAGCGCCAGTACCCCGGCCTTGGCGTCACCTGCGTGTTGCAGGTAGGCGTCGCGCAGCCGTTCCTGGTCATCAAGCGCTGCAAAAAACAGCGCCGCCACCAGCCCTTCCTTGCTTTGAAAGTGGTGGTAAATCGCCCCCACGCTGGTGTCGCATTCGGCACGAATGGCCTCGATGGTAGTGGCTTCAATACCCATATCGTTAAAGGAGCGCAAAGCCTGGCGCAGGATGGCGCGTTTAAGGTCGCCGCGTCTCCCGGGAAAAACACGGTCTAGCAGATCAGATTCCATGCGGGTGCGCCTGAAAAAGACGAATGGTACGACGACCACGGGGCCTGCAGGAAGCGGCGCTTGACACCTGTCAAATACAGAATTATGTTCTGTAACAGAGCAATATTCTGCAAGCAACAAGAAGGTCGTGTTCCATGAGCCAAGCCCTGAGCATGTTCAACAGCGTCGGATCATCTGCATTCAGCAACATGGTCTGCCAGATGGCCCCTTACTTCAGCACTATTACCCCGGAAGTGGCTGAGCTGAGGCCCGGTTATGCGCTGGTTAAAGTGCCGTTTCGCAAAGAAATCACCAATCACTTGGCATCAGTGCATGCCATTGCCTTGTGCAACGCCGCTGAACTGGCGGGCGGCATGCTGACGGACGTATCCATTCCCGCGGGCGGCAAGTGGATTCCGAAGGGCATGACCGTTGAGTACCTGGCAAAAGCCAAAACCGGCATCCGCGCAATTGCCGATGGCAGTGGCGTTGACTGGAACAGCGCAGGCGACAAGATCGTCTCGGTGGATATTTTTGATGAGGCGGATGTGAAAGTGTTTACGGCCAAAATCACCATGAATGTGAAGTCAGCTTGAGCTGAGCGAGGCGCCTCGGGCAACCCTGTGGCGCTCATTGCGCCATTGACCGGGGGCCACCCCGGTGGCGGCCTTGAACGCGCGACTGAGGGCCACATCCGAGCCGTAGCCCGTCTGCTCAGCCGCCATCGCAATCGAGTGCCCCGCCGCCAGCAGTAGCTTGGCCTGATAAATCCGCCAGGTCGCAATGTAGGCCAACGGCGGTATGCCGATAACCGACTTGAACAACGCCGCGAACGCCGAACGGGACATGGCCGCATCACGCGCCAACTGCTCCAGCGTCCAGGGATGGGCGAGGTCTGCATGAATACGCCGCAGGGTTTTCGCCAACTGCTGGTGACTCAGGCCGGCCAGCCAGCCATCGGCCATGTTGCCTTCGGATGCCGCCCACACCCGAATCGCCTGAATGAACAGAATGTCCAGCAACCGACTGACGATATAGGGCGTGCCCAACCCATCCTGGGCCTCCTCCAGGCCGATCTGTTCAAGAACCGAAAGCATGCGCCCGGTATCAGAATCGCTCATGGCAACGTGCACTACATCAGGCAGCAAGGCTGACAGCGGCTCGCCGGCGGCATGGTCGAAGCTGAACAGGGTCGAGAAAAACTCACAGGCCGGCCCTTCACCGCCAAAGGTGACCCGATGGCCTGTCACGTGATCCGCCACCTCCCAGCAGGAGATGGCGACGGTGTCCGGTGTGTCGCCCAACACGCCGTCCACGCCCTGCTTGATGATCAGGCAGTCACCGGCCCTGATCTCGACAGGCGCCTGCCCTATGCGGGTGAACCAGCACTGGCCGCTGGCAACAACCAACAGCCGAGCCTGCCCCCCACTGTCAAACGAAATCGCCCACGGCGCCTGCCCACGCAAACGAACAAACAGGGAGCTTTCCAGGTGCATGGCATTGAGTACGGAGTCGAAGGGGTGCATGGCGCCGACTTTGGACGATGGGTTAAGACTTCGATACTCCAGGCAATGGGCCATCCAGTCAAGCAAGGCCACCATAGGCCTTATTCAGGCCATTGGGACCTGATCGACCGAGGTGACGCATGAAGGTTTACCGTTTACAGAAAATCGGATCCATCGAAGGCCTGGAGCTATGTGAGGAGCCCATCCCGACACCAGGGCCAGGTGAGGTTCTGGTGCGCATTGTGGCCACCTCCCTCAACTACCGAGACTTGGCGATTCTCAATGGCTCATTGCCGTTCGGCGCGCAGGACGGTCGAGTACCGCTGTCGGACGCATCCGGCATTGTCGAGGCAGTGGGCACCGGTGTGAGCCGGTTTGCGGTGGGCGATCGAGTGGTCAACGCGTTCGTTCCCGGCTGGGTGTCGGGGCCTTTTCGTGAGTTTGCCACGCAATACGGTCTGCAGCTCGATGGCTGGTCCAGCGAATATCGCACTATTGACCAACAAGAGCTGGTAGCGTTACCCGACTCGATCAGTTTCGAGGCCGCAGCCACCCTGCCCTGCGCCGCCGTTACCGCTTGGTCAGCACTCAAAGGCATCGGCCCGCATCAACGGGTACTGACCCAAGGCACCGGCGGCGTGTCACTGTTCGCCGTGCAACTGGCCAAAGCGGCTGGCGCGCAGGTCATCGCTACCACGTCCTCGGAACAGAAAGCCGCACAATTGCGCGACCTGGGTGCCGACCACGTCATCAATTACCTTGAGCACCCGAACTGGAGCGAGGCCGTTCGGGCACTGACCAACGGTCGTGGCGTGGACCGTGTGGTCGAAGTCGGCGGCCCCGGCACCTTGATGCAATCGGTCAAAGCGGTCGCCATTGGCGGGCAAGTGTCACTGGTGGGCATATTGGCGGCCGGCGAAATGCCAGGGTTCATGGATATTTTCCTGAGCCAGGCACGCTTGCAACCGATTGCCACCGGTAACAGACAGGACCTGGAAGATCTCATCGCCACCTTGGCCCGGCATGATCTCAAACCGGTGATCGACAGCCGCTATGCTTTTGATGATGCGTCCAGTGCGTGGCGACGCTTTGCGGCACGCAATCTGTTTGGCAAGGTGGTGATCACCCAAAACCTGTGATCCAACGTCCGGTACCCAGGCCCTGCCATCGGTGCATTCCTGGGTTTGCTGGAACAAGTCAAAACAAGCGAGAAACGATCGGGTCGGACTCGCGCAAAAGCCTGTTTTTAACGCAGCGTGACCGAGCGCAGCTACTTTACGTACAGAGCCTAACCAAGGATTACCACGCAGCCGTTGTTTAATCGCGGCACAAAAACTTCAAGTAAAAATACGTCCAGCGGCTAACTGAACAACTCCTCCCGCCCTCCCAAAAGGACATCATGAAGCACCCGCTCAATACGCAAAACCCGATTGATGGGGCGCTCGACTTGCAGACAACGCGCGCCCGTGCCGGTGATCGGCGCTTCAAGCACCGGGCACCGGCAAAATGATTGTTTACTCTTTGCTCAAATCCACCAACGGCACCTGGCGCACCTCGGTCGCTCGACCGTTCTGGATCGTTTTGATCTGCTGCAGTGCCTGGTCCACCGCCGGTTTATCGGCCAGCAAGGCGTAGCTGATGCTGAACTGACGCTGTTGTTCAGGACCAATGGTCGGCACCAGATTCAGCGGTCGCTGGTAACGCCGGTTGTACGAGAAACTGGTGCCAGGCTCCAACCCGGTGACGTAGCCCTGGCCGCGGGTGTCAGTGTTTTTCCATAGCGAGAACACTGGCAACTGCTGGATATTGAAGCCCACCGCAACGCCGAGGCTGGCGGCTTTGTTGTGCAGCACCGTCAGCGTGTTGCCTTGGTCGTCGCCGTAAGGCACCACGTTGTACACGGTTTCATCGTAGTCAGGGGTCGGCCCGCGATAGGTCTGCCAGTCGCTCAGGTCGGCTTTGGCTTTATCGTTGAAAGGCGACACTTGCTTGACCGGCGCGGCAAAGCGCGCGCCCTCCTCCAAAAACGGCGTACTGAAGTTGCTGTGGTACAGCGCCTGGTATTCCTTTGGATAGTCGCCATTATTGGTCAAGGTGTCATTGAGCACGAACCGCGCCGTACCCGGCTCAGTCACCAGTTCGGTCTGCACGCTGAAATCGACTTTCTTGAACGCCTGCTCTTTCAACTCACCACGCACCCGAATGGCATACGGCGGGGTTTGGTCGATATGCACGGTGACCTTGCTGGCCGGAATATTCGCTGCGCGGCCATGCAGGGTCAGCAACTCGCCATTGTCGATGCCCGGATGACCGACCCATTCGTAACCGCAGCGGGTGACCAGTTCGTTGAAGCCTTCCAGCCAGCCCAGACCGCCGCGCCCGTTAAGCTCAATGAAGGCCGGGTTGACCACTTCCTTGACCGGCGAATCCCAGCCCATCCTGGCCTCGCCGACCTGAGCATTGAGTACGTTCATGCCACGGGTCGGCACCAGCGTCAGCTTCATCGTGCCGTTATCAATATCAATCAGGCTCACACCTTCCTGACGCCCGCCATGCAGGGTGCGCATGCTGATGGAAAAAGGCTTGTCGAGCTTGACCCCAAGCTGCTCGCTGGTGATCCGCATATTGCTGGCGGGCTTGTCGCTGTCGAGCAGCACGAAGTCCCAGGCAAGGGCCTGAGTGCTAAGAGAAAGAGCGGCAATGGCGCAGGAAATCAGAGGCATTTTCATGGGCGGTTCCTTTCTTGGAATTATGATTCGCTTAAACAGATGAAACGTTTCAGCGACAGGTCCAGTCTAGTCCCATTTACAGCGCCGGTGTAGCCACCCATGGCCTGGCCACCTGTCTGCGACCGGCTCGAGACTCATGACTTTGCCAGCGCGCGCTCGCGCCTGACGAACTGAATCTTCTCTGGGAAAAATCGTCCAGAGATCACTCAAGACAATCACACAGTGGCAAAATCGCGCTGACTTGAACACTTCGGAGACCCCGATGCTTCGCATTTTTGAACGCTGGCTTGACCCTTTCCCGCCCGACGAGACGCCGCCACCGCCCATGGGCCTGGCGCGTTTTCTGTGGGCCTGCACCCGCGGTGCGCGTGGCTACATCCTCATGTTTGCGCTGCTCAGCGCCGCCGTCTCGATCTACGAAGCCTGGCTGTTTTCGTTTCTTGGGCAAGTCGTGGACCTGCTGTCGACCTGGCAGGCCGGCGGTGCGGTGAGCGCCGAAGAAAGCGGTGTGCTGTGGGGCATCGGCATTGTGCTACTGGTCAGCATAGGGCTGGTGGCGCTGCGCACCATGGTTCAGCATCAGGTGTTGGCAATCAACCTGCCGCTGCGGCTGCGCTGGGATTTTCACCGGCTGATGCTGCGCCAGAGCCTGTCGTTCTTCTCCGATGAGTTTTCCGGGCGGGTCACCACCAAAGTGATGCAGACCGCGCTGGGCGTGCGTGAAGTGCTGTTTACCCTGATCGAGATCATTCCCGGTATCGGTGTGTACTTCATCGCGATCATTGCCCTGGCCGGCGGCTTCGCCCTCAAGCTGATGCTGCCGTTCATTGCCTGGATCGTGCTGTTCGGCCTAGCGATGCTGTATTTCGTGCCGCGTCTGGGTCAGGTCGGTCAGGAACAGGCCAATGCGCGCTCCTCGATGACCGGCCGGATCTCCGACGCCTACACCAACATCACCACGGTCAAGCTGTTCTCGCACTCCAAACGCGAGGCGCACTTTGCCCGCGCGGCGATGGAAGACTTCAAGCAGACCGGCTTTCGCCAGATGCGGCTGGTCAGCCAGTTCGAGATCGTCAACCAGACCCTGGTGGTCGCGCTGATCATCGGTGCCGGCGGCTATGCCCTGTGGCTGTGGCACCAGGGTGACGTCGGCACCGGTGCAGTGGCGGCAATCACCGCCATGGCCTTGCGTATCAACGGTATGTCGCACTGGATCATGTGGCAGATGACCTCGCTGTTCGAGAGCATTGGCACCGTGCAGGACGGCATGGAAACCCTGACCAAGGGGCCCAAGGTCCAGGACGCGCCGAATGCCACGGAGCTTGCGACCACCGGCGGCGCCGTGACCTTCGACAACGTGAGTTTCAACTATAACGGCGAGCGCCAGGTACTCGACGGCCTGACGCTGAACATCCGCGCGGGTGAAAAAGTCGGCCTGGTGGGCCGCTCCGGGGCCGGCAAGTCCACCCTGATCAACCTACTGCTGCGCTTTTATGACGTCGACCAAGGCGAGATTCGGGTTGATGGCCAGAACGTCGCCAAGGTCACGCAAGACAGCCTGCGCAGCGCCATTGGCATGGTCACTCAGGACACTTCGCTGCTGCACCGTTCGATCCGCGACAACATCGCCTACGGCCGCCCGGATGCCAGCGACGAGCAGGTCCGGCGCGCCGCCATCAACGCCCAGGCCGACGGCTTCATCCGTCAGTTGAGCGACAAGCATGGCCGCAGTGGCTATGACACCCAGGTTGGCGAGCGCGGCATCAAGCTGTCCGGCGGCCAGCGGCAACGCATCGCCATCGCTCGGGTGATGCTCAAGAACGCACCGATCCTGCTGCTCGACGAAGCCACCAGTGCCCTGGACTCGGAAGTCGAAGTGGCGATCCAGGAAAGCCTGGATGAAATGATGGTCGGCAAAACCGTCATCGCCATCGCCCATCGACTGTCGACCATCGCCGCCATGGACCGGCTGATCGTCATGGACGATGGACGGATTATCGAACAGGGCACGCATACCGAGTTGCTGGCGAAAAACGGCGTTTATGCAAGGTTGTGGCAGCACCAGAGTGGCGGGTTTCTGGGAGAGGATCAGGGGGTGGTTGAGGCCGTGGAATAACCGCGCAGCATTAACCTGCAGGAGCGGCTTTAGCCGCGAAAGACTTCGCAGCTAAAGCCACTACAGTTCAATTAGGCACTACATACCTCAGTGGGAGCATATAGCGCCATTTGCGCATCCCTCGCAGCTAAAGCTGCTCCTGCTCATGCGGTATCAGTGCACTGCGCTCCAGATCCTGCATCAGTTCGGTCAGCATCTGCCGCCGGTTTTCGGTAATCGGCGGCGGGACGTACCAGGTGGCCACGCTCATGCCTTCGCGCTTGTAAGTGAAGGTGCGCAGTAACTGGCCGTCCTTGTAGACCTTGCCCTCAAGGTTATGCACGTAGCTGTAAGGCACCGGCAAGGTCAGCAGGGTCAGGGCGTTGAGCGCCACCAGCACGCCTGCGCCCTCGCCCGGCGGCTGGCTGATGACCAGCCCATAGCCTTTGCGTGAGAAACCGTGGTCAACGAACGAGAACGCGCCCGATGACTTGACCGCCTCGGTCAGTTCGTTGCGTTCCTGCATGTCATGGCGCGTATAACCTTGCGGCACCACCATCAGGCTCATCGGCACATAGCGCTGTTGCGCGTGATAGCCCAGCGGCTTGATTGACGGGTTGCAGCCGCCCAGCAACAGCAGCCCGCCAGCCGCTATTGATATCTTGACCAAGCGGTTCATCGTGGTGCATCCAGCGGCTGGGCGGCCAGGCTCGCGGTCTGCATGTCACGGGCAAAAGCGCGAGCAATACGCCGGATGTTTTCCTGCCGCTCTGGCACCCCGAGATCAAACAGCCAGGAATACTTGCCCATGTAGTTTTCGTAGTGATAACGCTTGAGCACCTTGCCGTCGCGCATCACGGTGAAGTCGGCCCTGGAGTCCATGTCGTTTTGCAGCGGCAACAGGAACAGTGTCGCAGCGCTCAGAAACACCAGCGGCATGGGCGCCAGTTCGCGTTTGACGTTCAGGTTGACCATCACCTGGGTTTCCCCGGCCTTGGCGCTGCCATTTTCGACCTTGCTGAACACCCCGCTTTCGCGCAGGTAATTGCGCAACTCGGCGCCATGCTCCAGTGAATCAACCATCACCGTGATCGGCGGCAGATAATCGCGCCCCGCCTCGATCTGTGGATCGGGCAGCGTCTGGGTGCCGGCGCAGCCGCCCAGCAGCACGCTGGCAGCAAAGACCATCGGTTTGTTCATGGTGTGTTCCTTGGGGTGGTTGATTGCGCGTCGGTTCGCCCCTGCGCTGGCATTGGCAGGACGAAGGGATAGGCAGGTTTCAGGTCCAGATTCATGGGCTGCAATACCGGTAAACCAGGGCTATAGCGCCGGGCGATTTGCTCATCGCGGGGTTGCTGATTGGCATGCAAGAACATGCACACCGACATACCGATGCAGCGCGAGCGAAATTCACCGAGGTAATAGGCCTTGCCGGCCTCCAGGCGCAGCGGCACCACGAACTGCTCGCGCGCCTGCAAAGAACGGAAGCTGCTGTTGGCACCAGTCCAGAAAAACTGGAAGTCATACAGTTCGTAATCGCCCGGCTTGAGCGGCATGACGAACACACTGGCCTGGCCAGGCAGCGCCTTTTCATCGGGGTTGCGCGAGTCTTCGATGTCCTTGGGGGTATGCGCCACCTCGGCATGGCCCCACCAGGCTGCCGCACCGTCTTGCGAACCGCGCTTGCGCAACAGGATGCGCTGATTGGTAAAGGCGCTGTCGCGCCCCTGCGGGCCGATGCTGCCGACCAGCCAAGCCACCGGGCTACCGGCCGCCGGTTGCAACGGCTCGCTGACGAACACCGGAGACTTGGCGGCGCAGCCGGTCATCAGGGCGATAGGTAGAAGACGTGCGAATGCACGGATAAATCCAGACATGAGAGGTCCTTTGGATAAGTCGCGTTCCATCGGTGGCAAGCGGCTGACAACTGTTGCAGGTTTGCGGGGTGTAACGAGGATTGCCGCCTCAGGGAGTCTCTGCCCGGCGGCTGCGCGTCTGATCGTTTTAAACCGCGAAGGTTCCCCCAGAAGGCTGGCTCATGTGGCGAGGGCGTCTGGCGGATTGCAATCAAACGGCCTTCCCGGCATCATTTGATAACAATTTCCATTAGCTTTTGAGCCATGCCACCATCCAGGTCTGACGCCGCGCAATTGAACGTCCGCAATCGTGTCCTGCATCAGTTGTTCGGCGATCACCACAGCTGGCTGCTCGGTCGCCTGCGCGCACGCCTGGGCTGCCCGGCAGAAGCCGCAGACATGGCTTCGGAAACCTTCGTTCAGGTGGTCGCTGCGCCTTGCCCGCTGACAATTCGTGAGCCGCGTGCGCTGCTGACCACCATCGCCAAGCGTCTGGTGTTTGCCAGTTGGCGACGCCGTGATCTGGAACGCGCCTATCTGGAAAGTCTGGCGCAGCAACCCGAAGTTTACGCCCCGTCAGCCGAAGAACAGGCCCAGGCACTGCAAGCCTTGGTGGCGCTGGATCGGCTGCTCGAAGGCCTGTCACCGATTGGCCGCAGCGCCTTTCTGTACAGCCAGCTGGACAACCTGACCTACGCCGAAATCGGCCAGCGCCTGGGTATTTCTGCGCCACGGGTTCATCAGTACGTGGCCAAGGCGCTGGCGCTTTGTTATCTGGCGCTGGAGCCGGCATGAAAGCCCGCCAACTGCCGCCCGCTGTAGCCCAAGCCGTTGAATGGCTGGCCTTGCAACGCTCCGGAACAATGAGTGACGGCGACCGGCAACGCTTCGAACACTGGCTGCACGCCAGTCCTGAACACAGCCTGGCCTGGCAGCAGCTGCAGCAGCGAATCGGTCAGGTGTTCAGCGGCACACCGCAAAGCTCGCGAGAAATGCTTGACCGTGCCGGCAACAGCCGTCGCCACCTGTTACGCGGCGCATTGGGGCTGAGCGGAGTGGGGTTGGCTGGCTGGTGGCTGCAAGGCCAGGGCCTGCTGCCCGGCCTGGGCGCCGATCTGCAAACTGCAATCGCCCAACGCCAGCGCTTCGACCTGGCCGATGGCAGCCGGGTGCTGCTCAATGCCGATAGCCGCGTCGATCTGCTGTTCGACGGGCGCCAGCGCACGTTGCTGCTGCGTCAGGGCGCGTTGAATATCGAGGTGGCGCGCGACCCTGAGCGGCCATTGGTGGTGCGTACCGCGTTTGGCGAGGCGCGGGCGCTGGGCACCCGCTTCAGCGTGGCGCTGCACGAGCAATCGGCGCAGGTCTGGGTGCAACAGTCGCACGTGCTGGTCTCGGTGCCTGGCGCGGCGCCCTTGCAACTGCGCGCAGGCCAGGGCGCGCAGCTCGACGGTCGGCGGGTGCAGGCGCTGGATCCTCAACTGTCCCGCGCCGCGGCCTGGGAAGATGGTCGCCTGGAGGTCCATGACCGCCCCGTGAGCGAGGTGATCGAAGCCTTGCGCGCCTATCATCCCGGCTGGCTGCGGATCAGCGCCGAGGCTGCGGCCTTGCGGGTGACCGGCATCTTCCCGCTGGACGACAGCCCCCAGGCACTGCGCATCCTCCAGGAGGTGTTGCCAGTACGGGTCGAGCGCCCGCTGAGCTGGTGGACCCAAGTGAGCCTACGCTGAGCCTGAATTATTTTTTCATCGCCCCCTTAATAACCACCCCGCTCACGTCACAAGGCAGGCATCGACCTCATCAGGAACCCGCCGCCATGCATCATCCGTCGCCCTTCTCACCTATCGCCCTGGCCTTGGCGCTGGCTTTTGGCTCCAGCCTGGCCAGTGCCGACAGCCTGGCTGCGCCTGCTGATATCAGTCACGCATCATTCGACTTCGACCTGCCAGCCGGCCCGCTGGATGCCACCCTGACCGCCATTGCCCGCCAGAGCGGGCGCAATATCGCCTTCAGCGCGTCTTTGACCCGTGGCCTGAACAGCCCCGCGCTGCGCGGTCGCTACAGCGCCGAGCAAGCAGTACAGCAGGCCTTGCAAGGGCTGGCCCTGCAACTGGGCATCACCCCCAGCGGCACCTTGAGCATCGAGCCGCGCAGCGACGCCGCCGTACAACTGGCGCCCATCGACATTGCCGCCGCCAGCCACGCGCAGAATGCCTGGGGACCGGCGTACAGCCGCGTGGCGACCCACAGTGCCAGTGCCACCAAGACCGACACCCCGCTGCTGGAAACGCCACAGTCCGTCTCGATCATCACCCGCGAAGAAATGACCGCCCGCCAGCACACCAGCCTGGCCGATGTACTCAACTACACCCCCGGCGTGATCGCCCAACCCAACGGCTACAGCCGGGTGGCCGATGACTACCGGATGCGCGGTTTCGACATCGGCCCGCGCACCGGCAGCGTGCTGCGCGACGGCATGAAGATGCAGAGCACTCAATTCGAAGGCGGCCAGGAGCCTTACGGCCTGGAGCGCGTTGAAGTGCTCAAAGGCGCCTCCTCGGTGCTTTACGGGCAACTGGCGCCGGGCGGGCTGGTCAACACGGTAAGCAAACGCCCGACCCTGACGCCGCTGCATGAGCTGAATCTGGAGTATGGCAATCACCAGCGCATGCAGTTGTCTACCGACCACGCTGGGGCACTGGATGAGCAAGGTCGCCTGAGCTATCGCCTGACTGCGCTCAGCCGTGACAGCGGCACCCAGTATTCGGCCATTGACGACGACAAGCACTACATTGCCCCGGCGCTGACCTGGCAGATCAGCGACGACAGCCGCCTGACCCTGCTCGCCAGCCAGCAGCGCACCCGCACCACCCTCACCCCGCCGATGCGTTATGACCTGACCGTGTATAGCCGCACACCCGGTTACAAGGTGCCGTATGACCTGTTTGCCGGCGAGCCGGATTACGATCGTTATGACGGCAACCTGCACACCGCAGGCTACCTGTTCGAACATCGCGTCAATGAGCACCTGCAACTGCGCCAGGCCGTGCGCTATTTCGAGTCCAGAGCCGACTACGACTACATTACCCTCAACACCAGCCGGGTCAGCGGCGCCAATCTCTCGCAACTGTCGCGCAGTTATAACAGCCGCGAAGACATCGCCACCGGCTGGACCAGCGACAACAGCCTGCAACTGGACCTGGAACACGGGCGCTGGCAACACACCGTGCTGGCCGGCGTGGACTATTACCACAAGACCTACGACAGCCATCGCTTCAGCGGTAACGCGCCGGTGCTGGACCTGGCCAATCCGGTGTACGGTAACCTGCCCAATGTTGACCGCTCAGTCGATCGCGGCTCAGACCTGCACGCCCGACAACTGGGTCTTTACCTGCAAGAACAGCTTAAGTTTGATGAGCACTGGGTCGGCGTGTTCGGCTTGCGTCAGGACTGGGCCGACAGCACGACCCGCACCTACCGCGAAGGCGCACGCAGCACTACCGACGACAGCCAGCTTACCGGCCGGGTCGGGGTGGTCTACCTCGCAGGCAACGGCCTGGCCGCCTACGCCAGCTACAGCCAGTCATTTCTGCCGGCCAGCGGCAGCGGCGCCGACGGCAAACCGTTCAAACCCACCGAAGGTGAACAGTACGAGATCGGCCTGCGTTATCAGCCAGCCGACCGCGAATGGCTGCTCAGTGCAGCGCTGTATCAACTGACCCAGCGCAACGTCACCAGCTCGATTCCCGGCTCCGATTTCGACGAGCAGACCGGCAAGGAACGCAGCAAGGGCCTGGAGCTCGAAGCCAAGGCGCAAGTGACCGACAACCTGGCGTTCAGCGCCGGCTACGCCTACACCGACGCCCATGTGATCGCCGACAACGACCCGCAACTGGAAGGCTCGCGCATCGAGGGCACGCCCTACCACAGTGCTTCGCTGTGGCTGGACTACCGCCTCGCCGCATTGGGTCTGCACGGTGTCAGCGTCGGGGCCGGGGCACGCTACAACGGCACCACCCATACCCTGCCGAGCATCAGCGACCGCAAGATCCCGGCCTACACCCTGTTCGACGCACGGCTCAGCTACGCACTGGACGACCATTGGCAACTGGCCGTCCGCGCGCAGAACCTGACCAACCAGCGCTACCTGTACTGCGCCAACTCATGCCGCTATGGCGATGAACGCAGCCTGGTGGGTTCGGTCAGCTACAACTGGTAACGGCTAAGCAGATGGCTGCACAGCTAGAACTTGTGCAGCCAGTTCAGCACCAGCTTGTCGCCCTCGGTGCGGTTCTCGGCGCCCTGTTCGAAGTACAGGTTGACCGACAGCACGTCCTCTTTGCTGAACGCGTAGAGCATCCCCGGCCCCGCTGCCCAGACCTTTTCGCGGCGGCCGCTGACCGCGTGGCCATCGACTTTGGTGTCGGTGAACTGCTTGAGCCAGTAGCCGTTCAGACCCACGCTAAACGCCTGGCTGACCGCGTATTGCAAGGTCAGGTTAGCGTGCAGCGCCTGACCGGCCTGGGTGTCGGAGACATCACCGAAGCCGGCCTGCGGGTCGTTGTTCTTGCCGTTCCACAGGTACATGAAACGGCCGCTGGCCGACCATTTTGGCGTGAACCAGTAGGTGGCCGCGTAGTACGGGTTGAACGACCAGAAGTTGCTGCCCGGATTGATCGAGCGCTCACGGTCATAGGCGCCCACCGGGATCGACACATCAGCTTCAATGCGCTGGGTCAGCAGCGGGCTGCCGTCGGCGCGGGTCAGGGTCGGCAATTGCAAGAACGCGCCGAGCACCAGATCGCCCAGCCCGGCACGCGAGCTGAGCGCCGCGTTGTTCAGACCGTCATCGACATCCACATGGGCCAGTGATGTGTTGATCAGGGTAAAGCCCGGCATTGCGCCATTGGCCCATGGCTGGCCGAGGTAGATGATTTGCGTGGTCGGCGCGAATACCTCCAGATCCTGCCGGGGCAAGCCCAGCTTGTCGCCATTGGCATCATTGAAGCGGCTGGCCCGTGAGTAGGTCAGGTACTCTTCCAGGTACCAGCCAGGCCCGGCCGGGGCCGGCGAGCCATCATAGAAACTGGTGGAGCCCAGATTGAGTCCGGGCAAGTCGTAGCCGTGGGCAGTCGAGCACAGCGCAACACAAAGCATGGCCGCGACCGGCCGCAAGAATGGCTTGGGCATCTTGTAAGTCCTGTATTGTTTTTATTGTTCAGAACCCCGCCGCCTCAGGGCTGGCGGGGGGGCAAGCGCTCAAACGTAAGTGGCTGCCAGGCCGCCATCCACCGGCAGGTTTACGCCATTGACCCAGCGCGCCGCATCCGAGCAGAGAAAGGTAATCACCGCCGCCACCTCGTCGGCCAATGCCGGGCGGGTCATGCGCTGGCTGTCGCGGGCCACCCGCTCCGGGCCGAGCATGCTGACGAAATCACTGAGGATCGGCGTGAATACCGGGCCGGGCGCGACGCAATTGAGGCGCACGCCATGGTCACGGAACCACGCCTGCGATTGCTGAAAGCTCCAGACAATCAGCGCCTCCTTGAAGTATTGATAGCAATCGCTGTGCTGTACCGGGTTGGCGTCCAGCCAGGCGCGGCCTGCCGCGTAGCTTTCAGTGCCGGCCAGCGCCTTGTGCTGCTCCACGCGCAGCGGCCATTGCGCGCCCAACACCGACGCCACGTTGACGATGCTGCCGCCACCGGCCAGGCGCGGCAGCAGCGCGGTAGACAGCTGCCGCACGCCCAGATAGTTGACCGCCGCCACCGCGTCGAGCGGCGCGGTGCCGGGCACCCCGGCAATGTTGCACAAGGCATCGACCCGGGCCGGCAGGCGCTCGACCAGCGCGTCAATGCTGGCAGGGTCGCCCAGGTCGGTTTGAAAAAAACCGTCCAGGCTCAGTTGCGCCTCGTGGCGATCAACGCCGATAACCCTGGCGCCTTGAAAGCGCGCCAGCCTTGCCACCTCGGCACCGATGCCCGACGCAACGCCGGTGACCAGCAGGGTTTTGTTGTACAGATTCATGTTCAAGCCCTCTTATTGTTGTGTAGGCATGCCGCGATAAATCGATCACTCAAAACGGGTACTGCGGCGCGGTGTTTTTCACCGTCACCCATTGCCACTGGCTGTATTCATCCCAGTCCGCCGGGCCGCCGACGCTGCCGCCGTTGCCCGAGGCGCCGCGGCCGCCGAACGGGTTGCTGCACTCATCTGCCACGGTCTGGTCGTTGATGTGCAGCAGGCCGCAGTTCAGCCGCTCGCCGATGGCCATGGCGCGGCCCACCGAAGCCGAGATCACCGCCGCCGACAGGCCGTACTCGGTGCGATTGGCCAACTCGACTGCCTCCTCATCGGTCGTAAAACTCACCACGGCCGCCACCGGGCCGAACAGTTCTTCCTCGAACACGCGCATGCCCGGCCGCACCCCGCTGAGCACCGTGGGGCGGTAGAACAGTTGTTCATACTCACCGCCCGCCTCCAATCGTGCCCCGGCCTGCAGGCTGTCGCTGACGATGGCGTGCAGGCGCTGCAATTGGCGCGGGTTGATCAGCGGCCCCAACACCGCTTCACCACGCGCCGCATTGCCGACGCTCAGCGCCCTAGCCTTGTCGGCCAGCTTGCGGGTCAGGCTGGCGGCGATGGATTCGTGCGCCAGAATCAACCCGCTGGCCATGCAGATCTGCCCCTGATGCAACCAGGCGCCCCAGGCGGCGTTACTCGCGGCCAGGTCCAGATCAGCGTCTTCGAGGATGATCAACGGGTTCTTGCCGCCCAGTTCCAGAGCGACCTTTTTCAGGTGCTCACCGGCCACGGCGGCGACCTTGCGCCCGGCGCCGGTAGAGCCGGTGAAGGCGATCATTCGTACATCCGGGTGCCGACACAGCGCCTCGCCCGCGTCAGCGCGCCCCGGCAGCACATGCAGCAAGCCTTTGGGCAGGCCGGCCTCTTCGAGCAGCCGGGCGATGAGAAAGCCGCCGCTGACCGGGGTCTGCGGGTCGGGCTTGAGCACCACCGCATTACCCACCGCCAGCGCCGGAGCCACCGAGCGCAGCGACAGAATCAACGGAAAATTGAACGGCGAAATCACCCCCACCACCCCATGGGGCTGGCGCCGCGCATACGACAGCCGCCCGGCCGCGCTGGGCAGCACCAGACCGTGGGGTTGCGACAACAGGCCTGCCGCCTGATGCAACAGGACAATCGCCTCACGTACTTCATGCTCGCCTTTGAACAACGCCCCGCCAGTCTCCCGCGCCACATACAGCGCCAGTTCAGCGAAATTGCCTTCGGCCACCTCCGCAGCCTTGCGAAAGATCTGCGCCCGCTCGCGAGGCCCGAGTGCCGCCCAGGCCGGCTGCGCCAAGGCAGCGCTGCGACAGGCAGCGGCAACATCATCGGCATCGGCCATGGCGCAGTACATCAGCGGCTCGCCAGTGGCCGGCTCGACAACCGGATCAACCAGACCGGACCCGCGAATCCAGTCACCGTTGAACAGGCATCCGGGCACCAGCGCCGGTTGCAGCAAAGAGGGGGTGTGTGACTCTGACATGGCAACTCCTGATTCTTATGATTGTGTTCGGCTGCGCCGCACCAGGGTCAGAGCAAGGGCTGTGCCGTGTTGCTCAGCACCTTCACGTATAAATGCCCAAAGGCTCTGCACCAAGGCTTTGCATGCAGCGGCCCTGCTGCACAGTGCAAAGCGGCTGCCGGGGCATCAGCGCGCGGACTTGTTCATTTGATAAAGTTATGTTTAATAACTATCTGCGTAGTTGCTCATATCAAGCACTCAGCCATCCAGGGGCATAACAATGACTAATCCCCGCAGCGCCCAACCCGTCACTGCTCCACCGCGTGGTGACAGCCGCCAGTTAAGCGACAGCAGTTCGCCCACTCCAGCGGAGCTGACCGATTGTTTGTTTTTCTGCCCTGAAGACGGACGGATCTGGCTCAATGACCAGCGCATGCTGTTGCTGCACAGTTCCTCGTTCGGCGCGCTGCGCAGCGAGGTGATCGCCCGGTTGGGGCTGGAGCAGGCGCGTGGGCTGTTCACCCGCACCGGCTATGCCTCGGGCCTGCGCGATGCCCGGTTGATCCGCGAGCGCTGGCCACAGGCCGATGCCGCTGCGGTGTTCCGTGCCGGCACCCACCTGCACACCCTGGAAGGCATGACCAAGGTCGAACCGCTGTATTTCAAATTCGACGCCGAATCGGGTTTCTACGAAGGCGAGTTTCTTTGGCACCACTGCTGCGAAGCCGATGAACACCTGGCTGTGCACGGTGTCGCCCAGGATCCGGTGTGCTGGACTGAAACCGGCTACGCCATGGGTTTTGTCAGTGGCTTGTTCGGGCAAATGGTGATTTTCCGCGAGGTGCAGTGCCGCGGCATGGGCCACGCCAGCTGCCGGGTGGTCGGCAAGACCGCTGCGCAGTGGAACGATGCCGGGCAAGACCTCAGCTACCTGAATGTCTCGTCGAGCTTGAGCCATCCTGATCCGGCCCCCGCGCCTGTGCCACACGCCGCGGTCGGCCCGCACCCGCCGCTGATCGGCGCCAGCGCGGCCTTCAATGCTGCCACCCAGGCTCTGCAGCGGGTCGCCAAAACCCCGGCCAGTGTGCTGATCAGCGGTGAGTCGGGGGTGGGCAAGGAGTTGTTCGCCCGTCAGTTGCACCAACTCAGCCAGCGTCGCAACGGCCCGTTCGTGGCGCTGAACTGCGCAGCGATTCCGGATAACCTGATCGAAGCCGAGCTGTTTGGTGTCGAACGCGGCGCCTACACCGGCGCCACCCATTCAAGACCCGGACGCTTTGAACGGGCCGCCGGCGGCACGTTGTTTCTCGATGAAATCACCTGCCTGAGCCTGGCCGGCCAGAGCAAGCTGCTGCGCGCCCTGCAAGAGCGGGAGATCGAACGAGTCGGTGGCGTGCACGGCATCCGGGTCGATGTGCGCGTCGTTGCCGCGACCAATATCGATCTGCGTCAGGCTGTGGCTGACGGCAGCTTTCGTGAAGACCTGTTCTACCGATTGAACGTCTACCCGATCGCGTTGCCGCCATTACGCGAGCGCCGCGATGACATTGCGCTGCTGATCGACGCCTTCCTGACCCGCTTCTGCCGGGACTATGAGCGCACCCCGGCGGGGCTGACCATGCGTGCCCTCAAGGTCCTGCTGCGCTACGACTTTCCCGGCAATGTGCGAGAGCTGCAAAACCTCATCGAGCGCGGCCTGATTGCCAGCGATGAGGGGCAGCCCATTGATCTGGTGCATCTGTTTCGCAATGAGCCGCTGCCCGGCGACCCGTATGGGGTGGATGATCACGGCAGCCTGTCCAACAGCATGCCACCTGCCCCAACAGCAGCAGCTGCCCCGCCGCTGCTGGAAACCCTTGGCCAACTGGACCCGGCTTTTACCCTGCACGGCCTCGAATCACGGCTGATCAACGAGGCCTTGCAGCGCAGTGCAGGCAATCTGGCGGCAGCGGCCAGGCAATTGGGCCTGAGCCGGGCGCAGTTTGCCTATCGCTTGAAAAAGCATCAGCCAGCGGCTGATTGAGCGCTCAGCGTGTTGCTCGCGCGCTGTTGGCTTCAGGGCTGCCAGGCTCACGGCCCTTGAATACCAGCAAAAAGCACACCAGCACCAGCGTCGCAAAGGCCGCCGGGAACAGCCAGATGCCCTGCCAGTCATGGCTGCCAGCGCCGGTGGCGTAGTGATCGGTCACTCGCCCGGCGACCCAGAAGCCGATCAGCATGCCGAATCCATAGGTGGCCATCGTAATCAGTCCTTGGGCGGAGCTTCTGAACCGCTGCGGTGCTTTGGCGTCGGTGTAGATCTGCCCGCAAACAAAGAAGAAGTCGTAGCAGATGCCGTGCAAGGCGATGCCGATGAACAGCATGAAGGCCAGCTCACCGTTATTGCCATAAGCGAATAATAAGTAGCGCAACGACCAGGCCAGCATGCCCACCAGTAGCGCGAGCTTGATCCCGAAGCGCTGGATGAACAACGGCAGCAACAGCATGAACAGCACTTCCGAGACCTGCCCGATCGCCATCTTCGCGGTCGGGTTGGCCATGCCGGTCTGGGCCAGGAACGGGTTGGCGTTCTGGTAATAGAACGCCAGCGGAATGCAGATCAGAATCGAGGCGATGAAGAACACCAGGTAATTGCGGTCCTTGAGCAGGCTCAAGGCATCCAGCCCCAGGTTCTGCCGCACGCCGGCATTGCCTGCCGTGGCCTGCATCGGCGGCGTGCTCGGCAAACTCAGGCTGTACAGGCCCAGCAACAGCGAGGCGAGTGCCGACATCAGGAAGGTGTTGCGCAGCGCGCCGGACGCAATCGCGCTCTGCGCGTCCCAGGCGAACACAAAGCTGATCAGCAGACCGGCCACGATCCAGCCGACCGTGCCCCATACCCGAATGCGCGAGAACTCCAGCGCCGGGTCGCGCATCTGGCGCAAGGCAACCGAGTTGACCAGCGTCAGGGTCGGCATATAGACCATCATGTAGGCCAGCACATACGGGTAGAAGCCGCTGAAGTCCTCGGCCCGGTAGAGCTGCAACAGCAGCACCGCGCCAAGCAGATGCAGCACTGCAAGGATCCGTTCGGCATTGAACAACCGGTCGGCGATCAGGCCGATCACAAAGGGCGCGATGATCGCGCCCCAGGACTGGGTGGCAAACGCCATGCCGATCTGCCCGCCCGAGGCGCCGAGGCTGCTGCCCAAAAAGGTGCCCAGGGTGACGAACCAGGCGCCCCAGATAAAGAACTGCAAGAACATCATTGCGCTCAGTCGCGCATTCATTCTGGTCATGACAGTACCGCCTTATTGTTGTTGTAGGTTTGCCAACCAGCGTGCCGGCCTCAGGCCTCGGGCAAGCCCAGCAGGCGCCGATTGGACGCCGCATCAGCCGACACGCCGGCAAAGTCGTCGAATGCCTTGCGGGTCTTTTCAATCATGTGCCGCTCGATGAAGGCCACCCCCTCGGCAGCGCCCTGGCGGGCGTCCTTCAGGCAGCACTCCCACTCCAGCACCGCCCAGCCGTTGTAGCCGTACTGAGTCAGTTTGCTGAAGATCGATTTGAAGTCGATCTGCCCATCGCCCAGTGACCGAAACCGCCCCGGCCGCTGCACCCAGTCCTGATAGCCGCCATACACCCCGGAGCAGGCATCGGGGCGGAACTCGGCATCCTTGACGTGGAACATGCGAATCCGCGGGTGGTAACGGTCGATAAAGCCCAGGTAGTCCATCTGCTGCAGCAGCAAGTGGCTGGGGTCATAGAGGATCGCCGCCCGCGGGTGGTGATTGACCGCCTCCAGAAAGCGCTCAAATGACGCGCCGTCGTGCAGGTCTTCGCCGGGGTGAATCTCGTAGCACAAATCGACCCCGGCCTGCTCGAAACAGTCGAGGATCGGCAGCCAGCGTTTGGCCAGTTCGGCAAAGCCCAGCTCGACCAGCCCGGCCGGGCGTTGCGGCCAGGGGTAAACAAACGGCCAGACCAATGCCCCGGAAAATGTCGCGTGAGCGGTCAGGCCCAGGCGCTGGCTGGCGCGGGCGGCCAGTTTCAGTTGGTCAATGGCCCAGGCCGTGCGCTCGGCCGGTTTGCCGCGCAAATGGGCCGGGGCAAAGTCATCAAACAACTCATCGAAGGCCGGATGCACCGCCACCAGTTGGCCCTGCAAGTGAGTCGACAACTCGCTGATCTCGACACCAGCCTCGGCACACACCGCCTTGAGTTCATCGCAATAGGCCTGGCTTTCGGCAGCGCGCTGCAGGTCGATGAAACGCGCATCCAGGGTCGGCAACTGAATCGCCTTGTAGCCCAGTGAAGCCGCCCACTGCGCGATATTGGCCAGGTTGTCGAACGGCGCTTGATCGGCGATGAACTGCGCAAGAAAAATTCCTGGCCCACGCAGGCCGTCAGAGGTTTTGAGTGAATCAGTCATGGTGTGCTCCGTTGCGGCAGCTCGCTCCACTTGGCCGTGCCGTGATGGTTGGCGATAGCGGTCTCGATAAAGGCCATGCCGCGCAGGCCGACCTCGATACCCGGCACACCGGGCACCTGATGGCCGCCCAGTTGGCCACGAATGGCAGTGGCGAAGGCGCCGTACAAATTGGCCATGGCTTCCAGATAACCTTCCGGGTGCCCGGCCGGCAGGCGCATGCGCTGTAGCGCCGCGGCGCACAACCATGGCTGGCCAAGGCCGGCGCGCAGAATGCGCATGGGTTGGTCCAGCGAGCGGTGAATCAGGCTGGCCGGGTTTTCCTGCTGCCACTCCAGACCGCCCAGCTCGCCGTAGACGCGGATTTTCAGCGGGTTCTCTTCGCCGGCGCAGACTTGGCTGGCGATCAACACGCCGCTGGCGCCATCGGCCATGCGAAACAGCATCGCGGCGTCATCGTCCAGTTGCCGGCCTTCAATGTGGGTGCCGAGCATCGCGCTCAACTGACGGATTGGCTGGTCAGCAACAAACTCGGCCAGCGCAAAAGCGTGGGTGCCGATGTCGCCAATGCAGCCGCCCAGCCCGGAGTGCTCCGGCTGGTCGCGCCAGGCCGCCTGCTTGTTACCCTGCCCGGCCACATCCTGACTGAGCCAGCCTTGCGGGTACTCGACCAGCACCTTGCGGACTTTACCGATAGCCCCGCTGCGCACCATCTCCCGCGCCTGCCAGACCATCGGGTAACCCAAGTAGGTATGCGCCAGGCCGTACAGACGGTTGCTGCGTTCGGCCACCTGCTTGAGCGCCAGCAACTCGTCGAGGTTCAGCGCGGCGGGCTTTTCACTGAACACATGAAAGCCCGCCTGCAGCGCCTGGCTGGCGATTGGCGCGTGCAAGTGGTTAGGGGTGACGATCACCAGCAGCTCCATGCGCTGCTCGGCAGGCAAAGCCTGTTCGGCCTGAAGCATCTGCTGCCATTGGTCGTAGCACCGCGCAGCGGCCACCCCCAACACCGCGGCGGTGGCCTGATTGTTGGCCGGGTCGCGACTGAATGCACCGCACACCAGTTCGAAACGGCCATCGAGCCCGGCGGCCTGACGATGCGCCTGAGCGATGAACGCCCCGGCACCGCCACCGACAAAACCCATTCTTACTTTCGGCACTGCAGTGTTCATCCATTCTCCATTTGCAGGGTCGTGGCTAGACTATTGAGTTCGCGACGCCCAGAATGTAACCGGTTACATTGATGCAGAAATCTAGGCCCGTCATGCCGGTCTGTCAATGCTCGCCTTAACGACCTGAGCGTTTCAGGCCATAGGCCAGCTGCGGTAAGCTCGCAGGCTACGCGTTCTGAAAGAGGTGCTCTTGTCCAATATCCGTGAAGTCGCCCGGCTCGCCGGGGTCTCTGTCGCCACCGTGTCCAGAACCCTGAAATACCCCGAGCGCGTGCTCGCCCAGACCCGTGACAAGGTCAATGCGGCGGTCGAACAGGCCGGCTATCGGCCCAACCAGATGGCGGTGCAATTTCGTTCACGCAAGACCGGCAATCTGGTGATTCTGGTGCCGACCATCGCCAATACCTTCTTCGCCCGGGTCATCAGCGGCGCACAACAGGCGGCCCAAGCGGCCAACTACCGCTTGTTGCTATGCGACACCCAGGGCCGCGAGGCCGTCGAACGCGAGTTCGCCGAGCTGGTGTACGCCCACCAGGCCGACGGGGTGATTCAGTTGCGCGCCTACGATCCCTATCAACAGCCACTGCCCGGTGTCGAATTACCGCCCATCGTCAATGCCTGTGAAGTCGACGCCCAGGGGCGTCATCCGACCATCAGCCTGGACAATCGCGCCGCCGCCAGGGCCGTAACCCAACACCTGATCGAGCTGGGCCACCGGCGCATCGGCCTGATCAAGGGGCCAAAAAGCAGCCCGCTGACCCGCGAACGTGTGGCCGGTTATCAGGATGCCGTGCACCAGGCCGGCATCGCGCCAGACCCGGCGCTGATCTGTCATGGCAACTTCAGCCTGCAGGCCGGCTATGACGGCGCGGCGAACCTGCTGCAACTGGCCGAGCGCCCGACCGCGCTGTTCTGTGAAAACGACGAAATGGCGATTGGCGCGCTCAAGCAGATCAAACAACAGGGCCTGCGCGTACCCGAAGACATCTCGCTGGTGGGTTTCGACGACATCCCGTTCGCGGCCTACTGCGACCCGCCGCTGACCACCATCGCGCAACCGGCAGAAGCCTTCGGCCAACTGGCGGTCGAAATGCTCATCGCCCTGATCGAGAAGAAGCCGCTGGCCGCCCAGCACGTAACCCTGCCGTTCGAGCTGACCTTGCGGCAAAGCACAGCGCCGCCTTCAAGCTGAACGAAGCGGGTCGAGAATGCTCTAGAACAAGCATCTACATCCGGGTGCCTCTAAAAACGTAGGCGAGGCAGTCAGCGCTAGGCGAAATCAGGCGAGAAAGCGGAGTTTACGGGTTGTAAATGAGCATTTTGAGCCTGATTTCAACAACGCGATGGCAACGCAGGTAGTTTTTAGAGGTGCCCACATGACGGTGCGGGCCTGATGCCGTATGGTGCCCGGCCTCGCTGTCTTGCGTACCACCGTTGTAATGAGGTTCATCCGTGTCAACAAGCAATGAAAACACCCCCTCCTCCGGCATGCGCCTGCTGATTCTGATCGCCCTGTCGATGGGCAGTTTCGCCATCGGCACTAGCGAATTCGTGATCATGGGCTTGCTGCCGGAAGTCGCCCGGGGGCTGGCCATCACTGAGCAACAGGTCGGCCATCTGATCAGCGCCTATGCCTTGGGCGTGGTGATCGGCGCCCCGGTGCTGGCGATTCTCGGCAGCCGCCTGAAACGCAAAACCCTGCTGGTGGCGCTGATGCTGTTTTACGGCGTCGCCAACCTGGCCAGCGCGATGGTCAGCGATTACCACGGCGCGCTGCTGGCGCGCTTTATCAGTGGCCTGCCACACGGCGCCTATTTTGGCGTCGCCGCGCTGGCCGCAGCGGCCATCAGCCCGTTGCACAAACGCGGCGCGGCGGTCAGTGCAGTGATGATGGGCCTGACCCTGGCGATCCTGATCGGCAATCCGCTGGCCACCTGGCTGGGGCAGATCCTCGACTGGCGCTACGCCTTTGTGGTGGTGGCGGTGATTGCCGGGCTGACCAGCATGCTGGTGTACGCCCTGCTGCCGGGCGGGCCGAAACCTGAAGCCAGCAGCGTGCGCGGTGAACTCAAAGCCTTCTTCCAGCCGCAGATTGGCGTCTTGCTGCTGATCGCCTCGGTCGGCTTTGCCGGTATGTTCTGCGTGTTCAGCTACCTGGCGCCCACCTTGCTGCAGGTCACCGGCGCTTCGCCAAACTGGATTCCGGCAGCATTGGCCAGTTTCGGCGCCGGCGCGGTGCTGGGCAATATCGTCGGCGGGCGGTTGTTCGACCGCTACGGCGTGCAGGCGATCGGCATCGTACTGGTCTGGTCGATCGTGGTGATGCTGGCTTTCCCGTTGGCGGCGCAGTCGATCTGGACCCTGCTGCCGGGCATTGCCTGTGTCGGCACCATGATCGCCCTCGGTCCGGTGCTGCAAACCCGGCTGATGGACATCGCCAAGGGCGCGCAAACTCTCGCTGCGGCCTCCAACCATGCCGCGTTCAACCTGGCCAACGCGCTGGGGCCGTGGCTGGGCGGCATGGCCATCGCCGCCGGCTGGGGCTGGACCTCTACCGGCTTCGTCGGCGCCACCACCGCGCTGCTGGGCTTGCTGGTGTATGTGGCGGCGGTACGCGGCAAGACGGCCGGCTAAGGGGGAGTTGACGACACCGCTCATGGCCGCGACCATGAGCGGCTTGCCAGCGTTGATATTCAGCGTAACGATTCATCGTCTGGCAACTTTCCAACTCCGCAGCGGAAGACCCGGCAATGACCACCTCACACACCTGCGACCTCTCCTCGCCCACCCAGGCGGCAATCATCGACGGCAAGCGCTTTGCCGAGCAGGTGCGTCAGGAAGTCGCCGAGGGTGCCCGAGCGTTTCGTGACACTTACCAGCGAGGACCGGGCCTGGCCGTGGTGCTGGTTGGTGACGACCCGGCCAGCCAGGTTTATGTAAAAACCAAAATGAAAAAGGCCGCCGAGCTGGGCATTGAGTCGTTCCCTCACCTGTTGCCGGGCAGCACGCCTCAGCAAGAGTTGCTGGCACTGATCGACATCCTCAACCATGACCGCAGCGTGCACGGCATTCTGGTGCAATTGCCGCTGCCCGCCCATATCGATGAAGCCCGAGTGATCGCAGCCATCGCTCCGGCCAAGGACGTCGACGGCTTTCACCCGGTCAACGTTGGCCGCCTGGCGCAGGGCAAACCCGGCCTGACGCCCTGCACACCGTTGGGCTGCCTGATGCTGCTCAAGGACCGACTCGGCGACCTGACCGGCAAAAAAGCCGTGGTGGTCGGGCGCTCGAACATCGTCGGTAAACCCATGGCCAGCCTGCTGTTGCAGGAAAACTGCACGGTGACCATCGTTCACTCGCGCACCCAGGACCTCAATGCCGAGTGCCGTCAGGCCGATATCCTGGTAGTCGCCACCGGCCACGCCGAACTGCTCGGTGCCGAGGCCATCAAGCCTGGCGCTGTGGTGATCGACGTCGGTATCAACCGCATCGAACGCAACGGCGCGCCGGTACTGGTAGGCGATGTGGACTTTGCGGCTGCCAGCCAGGTGGCCTCGGCCATCACCCCGGTGCCAGGCGGCGTCGGGCCGATGACCGTGGCCTGCCTGATGAAAAATACTCTGACGGCAGCGCTGGCGATTGAGGCGGCCGTTTAAGATTGATGCTGGTCAGTAGCGCTAATGCCAGATCTTTCGGCCGAGCTTGGTTCTAGTGGGAGGGGCCGGCCGGCTCCTCCCACCGAGTCCGCAGTGCTTATCTGAACAGTAGTCGGTAAACATCAATCAGATCGATATTAACCTTCGTCCCATTCGATTCGTTAATAGTCCGCGCGCACAACAGAATCCGCCCCATCACCCTTTTTACCTGCGGCGGATTCTCCATGGCTCAGTCACTTCACTTTTTGCGCTACCCCTTAACCGCACTGGCCATGGTGGTACTCACCGCCTGTGGTCGCGCCCCGGAAGCCACTCAGGCGCCAGCCGCCCCCAAGGTCAGTGTGGCCAAGGTGCTGGAGCAGCCGATCAACGAGTGGGACGAATTCACCGGGCGGCTCGAAGCGCCGGAAACCGTTGAGGTCCGTCCACGAGTCTCCGGCCAGATTGATCAGGTGGCCTTCACCGACGGCGCGCTGGTCAAGAAAGGCGACCTGCTGTTCCAGATCGACCCGCGTCCGTTCCAGGCTGAAGTGCGCCGTCTCGAAGCCCAGTTGCAACAGGCCCGGGCCGTGGCCAGCCGCAGTGAGAACGAAGCCGAGCGTGGCGACCGGCTGCGCGCCAACAACGCGATTTCTGCCGAACTGGCTGATTCGCGGACCACTTCGGCACAGGAAGCCAAAGCTGGCGTGGCAGCGATTCAGGCGCAACTGGACCTGGCGCGTCTGAACCTGAGTTTCACCAAAGTCACCGCGCCGATCAGCGGTCGGGTCAGCCGCGCCGAGATCACCAGCGGCAACATCGTCACCGCCGACGTCACGGCCCTGACCAGCGTGGTTTCCACCGATAAGGTCTATGCCTACTTCGACGCCGACGAACGCGTATTCCTAAAGTACAACGAACTGGCCCGTCAGGGTCAGCGCGGCCAGAGCACCCCGGTGTATCTGGGCCTGTCCAACGAAGCGGATAACCCGCACCTGGGCCAGATGAACTTCGTCGACAACCAGGTCAACCCGCGCACCGGCACCATTCGTGGCCGGGCGGTGTTCGACAACACTGACGGGCGCTTCACCCCTGGCCTGTATGCGCGCCTGAAGCTGGTGGGCAGCGGCACCTACTCGGCAGTGCTGATCCAGGACGAAGCGGTCGGCACCGACCTGGGCAAGAAGTTCGTGCTGGTCATGGACCAGAACAACACCCCGGCTTACCGCGCCGTGGAGCTGGGTCCAAAGCTTGAAGGCCTGCGCATCGTGCGCAGCGGCCTGGCCAAGACCGACACCATCGTGGTCAAGGGCCTGCAACGTGTGCGTCCCGGCCAGCCGGTGGACCCGCAGGTCACGCCGATGGCCAGCGACCAGACCCTCGCGGCCCTGCGCCAACAACGTGAGGCGCTGGAAGCCAGCAACATGACGCCTGTCAGCACCAAGACCACCGTCAAACTCGCCAGCGTCACAGCGCCACGCGGTTAAGGGATACGACCGATGAACTTCTCGACATTCTTTATATCCCGGCCGATCTTCGCCGCCGTGTTATCGCTGCTGATCCTGATCGCCGGTTCCATCTCGCTGTTCCAGTTACCGATCAGCGAATACCCGGAAGTGGTACCGCCCACCGTGGTGGTGCGCGCCAACTTCCCCGGTGCCAACCCCAAAGTGATCGGCGAAACCGTGGCCTCGCCACTGGAGCAAGCCATCACCGGCGTGGAAAACATGCTCTACATGTCCTCCCAGGCCACCGCCGACGGCAAGCTGACCCTGACCATCACCTTCGCGCTGGGCACCGACCTGGACAACGCCCAGGTGCAGGTGCAAAACCGCGTGACCCGCACCGAGCCCAAGCTGCCCGAGGAAGTGACGCGCATCGGGATCACGGTGGACAAGGCCTCGCCCGACCTGACCATGGTCGTGCACTTGACCTCGCCGGATGACCGCTACGACATGCTCTACCTGTCGAACTACGCGGTGCTCAACATCAAGGACGAGCTGGCGCGCCTCAATGGCGTGGGCGATGTGCAGTTGTTCGGTATGGGTGACTACTCGCTGCGGGTCTGGCTGGACCCGAACAAGACCGCTTCGCGCAACCTGACCGCCACTGACGTGGTCAACGCGATCCGTGAACAGAACCGCCAGGTCGCCGCCGGCCAGTTGGGCGCGCCACCGTCGCCGAATGCCACCAGCTTCCAGATGTCGATCAACACCCAAGGCCGCCTGGTCAGCGAGGAAGAGTTCGAGAACATCGTTATCCGCTCTGGTGCCAACGGTGAAATCACTCGCCTCAAGGATGTGGCGCGCATCGAGCTGGGTTCGAGTCAGTACGCGCTGCGCTCACTGCTCAACAACAAACCTGCTGTCGCCTTGCCGATCATGCAGCGCCCCGGCTCCAACGCCATCGACATTTCCAACCAGGTCCGGGCCCGCATGGCCGAACTGAAGAAGGAATTCCCGCAGGGCATGGACTACGAGATCGTCTATGACCCGACCATCTTCGTCCGCGGCTCCATCGAGGCGGTGATCCACACCCTGTTTGAAGCGCTGATTCTGGTGGTGCTGGTGGTGATCCTGTTCCTGCAGACCTGGCGCGCTTCGATCATCCCGCTGGCGGCCGTGCCGGTGTCGCTGATCGGCACCTTTGCGGTCATGCACATGTTCGGCTTCTCGTTCAACGCCCTGTCGCTGTTCGGCCTGGTGCTGGCGATCGGGATCGTGGTCGACGACGCCATCGTGGTGGTAGAGAACGTCGAACGTAACATCGAGCTGGGCCTGGAACCGGTGGCTGCCACCCACAAAGCCATGGGCGAAGTGACCGGGCCGATCATCGCCACGGCGCTGGTACTGTGCGCGGTGTTCGTGCCGGCGGCGTTCATTTCCGGGCTGACCGGCCAGTTCTACAAACAGTTCGCCCTGACCATCGCGATTTCCACAGTAATCTCGGCATTCAACTCGCTGACCCTGTCGCCGGCCCTGGCGGCGGTACTGCTCAAAGGTCACAACGCACCGAAAGACCGCTTCTCGCGCCTGCTTGATCGTCTGCTGGGCGGCTGGCTGTTCAAGCCGTTCAACCGAGTGTTCGAAAAAGCCAGCCATGGCTACGTGGGCACTGTGGCGCGGGTGATCCGGCGCAGCGGCATTGCCATGGTCGTGTATGCCGGGCTCATGGCCCTGACCTGGCTGGGCTTCTCGACCACCCCGACCGGCTTCGTGCCCAGCCAGGACAAGCAATACCTGGTGGCCTTCGCGCAACTGCCGGACGCAGCGAGCCTGGACCGCACCGAAGAGGTGATCAAACGCATGTCCGATATGGCCCTCAAGCAACCTGGGGTGGCCAATGCCGTGGCCTTCCCCGGCCTGTCGATCAACGGCTTCACCAACAGCCCGAACAGCGGCATCGTGTTCGTGACCCTGAAGCCCTTCGATGAGCGCAAGGACCCGAGCCAGTCGGCCAACGCCATTGCCGGTGCGCTGAACGGCCAGTTCGCCTCGATCCAGGAAGCCTACATGGCGATCTTCCCGCCACCACCGGTGATGGGCCTGGGCACTATTGGCGGCTTCCGCCTGCAGATTCAGGACCGTGGCAACCTCGGCTATGACGAGCTGTACAAAGAAACCCAGAACGTCATCGCCAAGAGCCGCAGCGTGCCGGAACTGGCCGGGCTGTTCACCAGCTACACGGTGAACGTGCCGCAGGTCGATGCCGCCATCGACCGTGAAAAAGCCAAGACCCACGGCGTGGCGATCAGCGATATCTTCGACACCCTGCAGGTTTACCTGGGCTCGCTGTATGCCAACGACTTCAACCGGTTCGGCCGTACCTATCAGGTCAACGTCCAGGCTGAACAGCAGTTCCGTCAGGATGCCGAGCAGATCGGTCAGCTCAAGGTCCGCAATAACCTGGGCGAGATGATCCCGCTGGCAACCTTCGTCAAGGTCAGCGACACCGCAGGTCCCGACCGGGTGATGCACTACAACGGCTTTATCACCGCTGAAATCAACGGCGCGGCCGCCCCCGGCTACAGCTCCGGCCAGGCCGAAGCGGCGATGAACAAGCTGCTGCGCGCAGAACTGCCCAACGGCATGACCTACGAGTGGACCGACCTGACCTATCAGCAGATCCTGGCCGGCAACACCGCGCTGTTCGTGTTCCCGCTGTGCGTGCTGCTGGCGTTCCTGGTACTGGCGGCACAATACGAGAGCTGGAGCCTGCCGCTGGCGGTGATCCTGATCGTACCGATGACCCTGCTGTCGGCGATTGCCGGGGTGATCATTGCAGGGAGTGACAACAACATCTTCACCCAGATCGGCTTGATCGTACTGGTCGGCCTGGCGTGCAAGAACGCAATCCTGATCGTCGAGTTCGCCAAGGACAAACAGGAAGAAGGCCTCAGCCCGCTGGACGCGGTACTGGAAGCCTGCCGCCTGCGGCTGCGGCCGATCCTGATGACCTCCTTCGCGTTCATCATGGGCGTGGTGCCGCTGGTGCTGTCCAGCGGCGCCGGTGCCGAAATGCGTCATGCCATGGGCGTGGCGGTGTTCTCCGGGATGCTCGGGGTGACCTTCTTCGGCCTGTTGCTGACCCCGGTGTTCTACGTGCTGATCCGTAACTTCGTCGAGCGTCGCGAGGCCCGCAAGGCGGCCCGCATCGCCCAACAACCGACTCACTCCGTGGAGGCGCATTGATGAGTGCCCTGAAACTCTTCGCCCCTTCCTTGCTGGTGCTGGCGCTGGCGGCCTGCGCCGTCGGCCCGGACTACAAGGCCCCGGCCACCGCTGACGCCAGCACCCAGGCCGCTGGCGCCCAGGCGGCCTATGACCGCAGCCGCAGCGCCGCCAACTGGTGGCAGCAGTTCGACGATGCGACCCTGAACAAACTGGTCGAGCAGTCACTGGCCGGCAACCGTGACCTGCGGGTGGCGTTCGCGCGCCTCAAGGCCGCCCGGGCGATCCGCGATGACGTCAGCAACGACGCCATGCCGGTGATCACCAGCCGCGCCAGCAGCCAGATCGGCAAGGGCCAGGTCCCCGGCCAGACCGAAGATCGGGTCAACAGCGAACGCTACGATCTGGGCCTGGACATGGCCTGGGAAGTCGACCTGTTCGGTCGCATCCAGCGCCAACTGCAAGCCAGCGATGCCGACCAGCAGGCGGCCGAAGCCGAGCTGTACCAGTTGCAAGTGACCCTGATCGCCGATGTGGTCGATGCCTATGGCCGCCTGCGCGGTGCCCAGCTGCGTGAAGCCATTGCCCGCGACAACCTGAAAAACCAGCAGGACTCGCGCAACGTCACCACCCAACTGCGTGACGCCGGGGTGGGAAATGAACTGGACGTGGTGCGCGCCGATGCACGCCTGGCCGCCGTCGAGGCCAGCGTGCCGCAACTGCAGGCCGAACAGGTGCGCCAGCGCAACCGCATCGCGACCCTGCTGGGCGAACGCCCCGATGCATTGAGTGTCGATCTGAGCCCGGCCGGGCTGCCAGCGATCAGTAAAACCCTGGCCGTCGGTGATCCGACCCAGGTGTTGCGCCAGCGGCCTGACGTCTGGGCCGCCGAACGGCAACTGGCGGCGTCCACCGCACGCATTGGTGTGGCCACCGCCGACCTGTTCCCACGGGTAAGCCTCAGCGGCTTCCTGGGGTTTACCGCCGGGCGCGGTTCGCAGATCGGTTCTCAGGCGGCCAAAGCCTGGAGCCTGGGCCCGAGCATCACCTGGGCGGCCTTCGACCTGGGCAGCGTCCGCGCCCGGATTCGCGGCGCCGATGCCGACGCCGAAGGCGCGCTGGCCAGCTACGAGCAGCAGGTATTGCTGGCCCTTGAAGAGTCGCAGAATGCGTTCAGCGATTACGACAAACGCCAACAGCGTCTGCTCGCCCTACTGCGCCAGAGCAACGCAAGCCGCGAGGCCGCCCGTCTGGCCTCGGTGCAATACCGCGAAGGCACGGCGGATTTTCTGGTGCTGCTCGACGCCGAGCGTGAGCGCCTGGCCGCTGAAGACGCCCAGGCTCAAGCGCAGATCGAGTTGTATGAAGGGATCGTCGCCATCTACAAGGCTTTGGGCGGCGGCTGGCAACGGGCCTGACGGCGCGGATGCTGTGCGGTTCGGATCAGCGCTGCACGCCTTTGTGGCCCCCCGTCTTCGCGAGCGAGCTCGCTCCCAGCGGGTCCGCAGTGCTTATCTGAACAGTATTGGCTTTAGCGGCGAAGCCTTCGCTGCTCAAGCAGCTCCTGCGAGGTATCACCGGGCCAGGCGCAGCGGTGACGGTCTCACCTCACAGCGCAAAACTGCCCATTACCCCTACAGTGCAATACCGAGCCTGATAAATACCGCAAGTGCTTTAGCGTTACGGCATAGTCGGCATTGCACTGCACTGGCGTGCCGATCATCAATAACGACTCGTTTCGCTGGCGTGGACGAGAAACGCCCATTGTTAAATTGGATCCTTTATTAACCCGGTGGACATTGCATCGCAACCGCCCGGCAGCCTGGTTGCTGCCATTAACGGCTGGCAGGCAATCATTTTGGCTCGCGCCAACAGATGAAGACGGCGCAAACATGTCACTGTGCTACCATTAAATAAATATGACATCACGGGCTGCCGGCAGCGTGTGTCAATTGTCATCGGCCTCGCCATGCAGACCGCCGGGAGCAGTGGTACAGCGGTCTGGCGTGTGCGTGGGAGCTATACGGAAATGGCTGAACAGGCGACAAACGGTAGAGCCGACACCTTGCCCGGATATCATCCGTGCCTTTCCTGCAGCATCAGGTTGCGCAACATAAATCGGTAATGCACTTTGCTGTAAGGTGTAATAACCCCAACTAAACATGGAAAATTACAGCCACCCACTGAAACTAGCGAAGACCAAAAACGCTATGCTTAGAACCTTTAAATGAGTAATACCGGCACAGAAACGGTTATGCTGTTGTTCCGCGCCTCGAGCACTTACCCCCCTCTGTTAGAAGGACCTGCCTATGTATCCTCTGCCCGAGAAGTCTCTGGCCATGCATGACGTCGTGCCTCGCCCCGCCTGTTCCCGATCTACGCGCATGGGCCAGGCTGATCGCGCACACTAATCACGACACTTGTAAATCAGGGATGAAACGATGAATTCACGTGTGCTGTTCCCTCACCTCGGCAAGGTCATTGCCAGTACCGGCAGCCGGCATTTTCCGCGCATGCTGCATGATCTGATCCACAGCCATCTGGCCATCGATGCCACGCACATTCGCCGCCTGCCGCTTGATCCGGTGCAACAGGCAAGCTCCCCCGACGAAATCGACTTCTGCGCTTCGGCCCATGCCGAGCAGACGCCAACCACGCCGCACGCAGAGGCCGCGCAACTGCATCTGAGCCGCCACAAGGACGGTTTCCGCTACGAAATTTCCTTGTACCGCAGCCGCGAGCCGCAAGGCTTCTCGGCCCTGGAACGCACGCTGCTGCAGGATATCTCGCCGCTGTTGCTGCCCATGGTCGAAAAACACATCAGCGCCGTGCAACCGGCCGATACTCAAGCGCCAGCCGATGACAGCAGTGAACCGCAAACGCTGCGCCTGCGCTTTAGCGAACGCCTGCAGCAAAGCGGCCTGAAACTGTCGGCCCGCGAGATGGAAGTCTGTGTCGGCCTGCTGGCCGGGCGCACCGCACCGGAACTGGCCGTACAGCTGGACCTGAAGGTCAATACCATCGAAAGCTATCTCAAACGCGCCTCGATCAAACTGGGCATCAGTGGCCGGCACTCACTCAAACGCTGGATGTACTGCCCAGACGATGCAGCGCTCGGTGGCGAGCAACACGTTCAGTAAACCTGTTGAAGAGGGCGGCACATTCACAGCAGATGCAGTGTTTTTACTGGCCTCTTCGCGAGCAGAGCTCGCTCCCACCGAGGCACCAAGCATCTGATCGAGCGGGATTGCGGCCAAAGCGGATCGCCGCCTGGCCGCTTCTGCCAAACAGCATTCGATCAATCCCGCGCCAGCGCATCAATCGGATCCAGGCGCGCCGCGTTGCGCGCCGGGACGAAGCCGAACACCACACCAATCAGGGTCGAACAGGCCACGGCGGTGATGATTGCCCCGCCCGAAAACACCATCTCCCACTCCTTGATGAACACCGTAAACAGATGCCCGAGCCCGTAGGACAGCGAGATCCCAATTGCCCCGCCCAACAGGCAGACCATCACCGCTTCGACCAGAAACTGCTGGCGGATGTCTGACTGACGCGCGCCGACTGCCATCCGAATGCCGATTTCCCGGGTCCGCTCGGTCACCGACACCAGCATGATGTTCATCACCCCGATACCGCCCACCAGCAATGAGATCACCGCAATCAGCGATAACAGCAGCGCCAGTGAGCGGCTGGTTTTCTCCACGGTCTGCATGATGCTGTCGAGGTTATTGGTGAAGAAATCCTTGGTGCCGTGGCGCTGCTGCAGCAATTCGGTGACTTTCTCTTCGACCAGCTTGCTTGGCTGACCATCGCGGATGCGCACGCTGATGCTGTCCAGGTGGCGCTGGCCCAGCAGCCGGCCGGCGGCGGTCTGGTAAGGCACCCAGACGTTCAGGGCCTTGCTGGCGGCGAACATGTTCTTGTTGTCTGCGGTGACGCCGATCACCGTCACCGGCAAGTTGTCGATCAGGATCACCTGACCCAAGGGGTCGATCGTGTTGCCGAACAACCGCTGGCGTGCGTTGTGATCAATCACGACCACCTGGGCCTGACGCCGGGCATCGCTTTCACTGAAGGTGATGCCCGCCTCCATCTTGATCCCGCGTACCTGGAAATAGCTGTCGCTGACCCCGTTGACCTGGGCATCGAGGTCGATATTGCGATAGCGCAGCAGCAGGTTGCGGTTGACCACTGGCGTTGCGCTGTCCACGTAATACAACTGCCCCAGTGCCTGCACGTCCGAAAGCTGCAGGGTCTCGATGGCCGCCGCCCGGCTGTCGCCAAAGCTGGCGCCGGGGTACACATCAATGGTGTTGCTGCCAATCGCCTGGATGTCCTTGAGCACGTAGCGCTTGGCACCTTCGCCGATGGCCGAGATCGACACCACCGAGGTGATGCCGATGACGATGCCGAGCATGGTCAGCAAGGTCCGCATGCGATGCGAGATCAACGCCACCCAGGCCATGCGGAACGCTTCCTTGAACAAACCGACGCTGGCCACCATGCGCCGTGCAACCCCCGCCGCTGGCTGCTCCGTCGCCGGTTTGTCATGCGCCGAAAGCTGAGCATCGTTGCGCCGGTCGCTGATGATCACGCCGTCGCTGACCTCGATGATCCGCTCGGCATTGGCGGCCACCTTGGGGTCGTGGGTCACCAGAATGACCGTGTGCCCGGCAGCATGCAGTTCCTGGAGGATCGTCATGACCTCCTTGCCGCTGGTGGTGTCCAGTGCGCCAGTGGGTTCGTCCGCCAGGATCACCTCCCCGCCGTTGACCAGCGCCCGGGCGATACTCACCCGCTGCTGCTGGCCGCCGGACAACTGGCTGGGGCGATGATGCACATGGCCGCTCAGACCCAGCCGTTCGAGCAACCGCCGGGCCCGGCTGTGTCGTTCTTCGGGCGCGGTGCCGGCATAGATCGCCGGCATTTCGACGTTGTGCATCGCGCTCAGGTGCGGCAACAGGTGATAGCGCTGGAAGATGAAGCCGAAGTAGTCACGGCGCAATTCGGCCAGTGCCTGGTCATCGAGCTCACGGGTTTCCTGGCCATTGATCCGGTAGCTGCCGGCGCTGGGCTGGTCCAGGCAACCGAGGATGTTCATCAGCGTCGATTTGCCCGACCCCGAGGCACCGATGATGGCGACCATTTCGCCGGCATGGATGCTCAGGTCGATGCCCTTGAGGGCAATGAACTCACGGTCGCCGGCCATAAAGCTGCGGGTGATGCCGGTAAGGTGCAGCAAAGGTTGTTTGCCGTGCGCCATGCTCAGGTGTCCTTGTTGGCGTTGATCGGGTCGCCAATGACCACCCGATCGCCTTCAGCCAGGCCGGATTTGATCTCGACCCTGACGTTGTTATTGATGCCGGTCTGGACGCTGCGGCTCTGGGCCAGGCCTTTGCCGTCCAGCACCCGCACGTTGTAGCTGCCATCGGCGCTGCGCGCTCCGAGGGCGGCCACCGGCACGTTGAGTACCGCCTTGGCGGTGTCGAGCACGATATGCACCTGGGCAGTCATGGCGATGCGCAGGCGGTGGCCGGGGTTGGGCACGTCGAACAGGGCGTTGTAGAACACCGCGACGTTCTGTTTGGCGCTCTCGCTGTCGGCCTTCTGGAAGTCCTGCGGGGCCGGTTCGATACCGCGCAAGGTGGCGTAGTAGCGTTTGTCTTCGCCAAGAATGGTGAAGTACACCTGCTGGCCGGGGCTGATGTGGATGACGTCGGCCTCGGACACCTGAGCCTTGACGGTCATGGTGTCGAGGTCAGCGAGTTTGAGCAGGACCGGTGCCAGTTGGTTGGCAATGACGGTCTGGCCCTCCTGGGTGACGATCGCGACGACGTCGCCGTCGATCGGCGCGTTGATGCGGGTGTAAGCCAGGTTGATTTTGGCCGTATCGATCTGGATCCGCGCATCCTTGATCTGGGCCTTGAGCGATTGCAGGTTGGCCTGTTGCACTTCGTGGTCGGATTCGGCGTTCTCGAATTCCTGGCGGGAGATGGACGAGCCGCTTTCAAGAATGGTGTAGCGTTCAAAAATGCGTCGGGTTTTCTTCAACTGCGCTTCGGTCGCGCGCAGTTGGGCCTGGAGGTTTTCTTCGGCAATCTGCGCTTGCTGCAGGGTATTGCGCAGGATCTGCGGGTCGATTTCAGCGAGCCACTGGCCTTTCTGGACTTTGTCGCCGAGTTTGACCTTGAGGGACTTGAGCTGGCCGGAGACCTGGGCACCGACGTCAACCTGTTTGATGCCTTCAAGGGTGCCGCTGGCCAGCACAGCGTTTTCGATGTCGCTGCGTTCGACCGGGGCACTGAGGTATTGAGGGGCGTCGGCAGGTGCTTGTATGGCGTACAGAGCCAGGCCAGCCGCTACGGCAAGGGCCAGGCCAAGCGCGGTTTTGCGCAATGTTGAGGTTTGCATAGATCACTACCGTTCCAGGCTTTGCATGGGTGTTGCTGAGGTGTTGTGGGTTTGTTTGCTGATTGCTGATTGGTGGTCTTGCGGTCTTGTGATTGATCCGAAATACCGGTGCCTGAACCTCGGGTTCCGCCCCGACGGGCGGGTTACTTTGTTGCGGCAAAGTAACCAAACCGCTTGCTCCGGGTTTGGCCCCTTCGGGGTTCCCTCGCGCAGGCGCCATTCCAGGGGGCCGCCGCAATGGGCCATCCATGGCCCGGTGCGGCTAAACCGGCATCCATGCCGGTTTTCCCCCTTCCATGACACCTGCACTCGGCCAGCACCAACGTCGCGTTCGGCGGCGTCTGTGAGATCCCGGTTCGAAGAGCAAGAGCTGGCGTCAACACTGTCCGAATAAACACCGCGAACCCGGTGGGAGCGAGCTCTGCTCGCGAAGGGGCCAGCAAAAGCGGCACATCTGCTGTGGATGTCACCCTGTATCGGTCGTGGTCCGGCATCCCGGCAAGCCAACTCCCATCGGGCTACCAGAACAATGCTGGAGCAAGAATGGATTCGCACTCCAGGTTTCATGACAACACCTCACCTTCGGTGACGGTCTGTCCGTCGTGCCACCAGGCGGCGAGGCTGTAGACGTTGGGGGTTTTGAGGATGGTGAAGTGGTTGCCGGGGCCGTACCAGACGGCCAGTTCCGGGGTGAGTTTTTCCCAGCCGTTGAGCATGTTGGTTTGTTCGCGCTGGTTGCCGGCGCTGTCCAGCACCGGGTCGTCGACCAGCACCAAGCGCAGCGGGCCGTCGTAGCGTTGGGTCGGGCGGTAGCGGGTTCGCAAAGCGGTGGCGTAGGTGCGCGCAGGTCCATGCATGGCGTCGGGAGCCGAGTGGCGCGACAGCACGCCAGCGCTGACCAGGCCCTGGTGCAAGAGCTGCAACTGGCTGGCGTCGTCGGCGTCGGCAAACACCTGCGGGTCAATGCCCAGCGACTTGCCCGAGGCCAGTTGCAAGGCTTCGATCAACCGCTGCAAGGCGGCGGTGGTGGTGTAGGACCGCCCCGCCACACCGCTGCTGCCGGGCGCTTCGCTGTCGATCAGGGTCAGCGAGGTGATTTCCCGGCCACGGCGTTGCAGTTCGGCCGCCATTGCGTAAGCCACCCAGCCGCCGAATGAATGCCCGACCAGGTTCAGCGGCCCGTGCGGGTAGACCTGTTCGATGGCTTGCACGTAGAAGCGCGCGGCCGCTTCGACCCGGCTGTGGGGCACCGAGGTACCGTCCAGGCCACGCGGTTGCAGACCGTGGATCGGCCATTCCGGACCCAGCGCTTCGCTCAGGCCAATAAAGCTGGTGATGCTGTCGCCGGCGCCCGGCACGCAGAACACCGGTGCATGGCTTGGCTGGCCGCTCTGGATGGTGACCAACGGCTGGTACGCCGCAGCCTGTGGCTGCCCGGCCCGCGCCTGTTGCGCCCGGCTCATGGCAGCGCTCAGCGCCTGGCCCAGCACCTGCACATGGGGTGCCTGCATCATGCTCTGGTGATCGCCCGGCACCTCGATGCAGCACAATTGCCCGGCCGCCAGTTGGGTTTCCCAGCCCAGGCTCGGGCTGCGCTGCGACAGCGGGGTCGGCCGCTCGGCGGCGCAGAACAGGTGGACCGGCAGGTTGATCGGGTTGATCCGGTAATGCGCCAGCGCATGCCCGTGGGCCACTTCGCGGGCCATGAACTGTTGCAGGTCCGCTGCGCTGGCAGCGGCCAGGTCCGGATACAGCAACTGCTGGTCGCGGCAGCGTTGCAGCAGTTCGCTGAACTCAAGCCCCGCCGGTAACCGATCAAGGTCCTGCAACGGCTGCCGGCCGGCCTCGCCCTGGCTCAGCCAATGCATGCGGCAGTGCAGCAGCAGTTGTTGTTGCAGCACATCGACGCCGGACCAGCGTGCCTTGCCCTGGTCGGTCCAGCGCGGCACATAGGTGTCGAGCAGGCCGAGGAACTCGACCTGCTGGTCCATGCCCAGCAGTTGCAGGGCGACCTCAAAGGCCAGCACCCCACCGAATGACCAGCCGGCCAGACGATACGGCCCTTCAGGCTGGGCGCTGCGGATCACCGTCACCAGCCGTGCGGCCAGGCATTCCATGGTCTGCAGTTGCGGCTGGCCCAACGCGATACCCGGCAGGCCGTAGATCGGGAAGTCGCCGTCGATGTGCCGGCCCAGCGCCGGGAAGTAAACATCCAGGCCGCTGAACTCATGAACCAGAAATAACGGCGTGCCGCTGGCCCCGCCGCGCACGGTAATCAGCGCCTGATTCTGCTCCGGCAAGCCGCTGCGTTGCGCCAGCAAGGCGGCCACAGACTCGACACTGACGTGCTGGAACAGCTCGGCCAGGGTGATACTCAGCCCGGCCTGCTGCAATTGGTTGACCAGCCGCACGGCCAGCAATGAATGACCGCCCAGCTCGAAGAAACTGTCATGGCGGCCCACTTGCGGCACCTGCAACACTTCGCGCCAACAGGCCGCCAGTTGCTGCTCCAGCTCGCCTTGCGGGGCCTCGAAAACGCGGCTGACAAAGGCTTCCGGGGACGGCATCGGCAATGCCTTGCGGTCGACCTTGCCGTTGTTGGTCAGCGGCAACTGGCTCATCCGCACCCAGGCGGCCGGCACCATGTACTCCGGCAGACGCGCCTGCAGCCAGGCCCGCAGCGCAGCGTTATCAGGGCATGCGCCGGGCTGCTCGGCGACGGTGTACCAGGCAACCAGCCGCAGGGTGCCAGGTTCGATCTGGCGGGCCAGCACCACCACGTCCTTGACGCCCGGACAGGCGGCCAGGCGTGCTTCGATTTCGCCCAGCTCGACACGGAAACCACGAATCTTGACCTGATCGTCATGCCGACCGATGTATTCCAGCTGGCCGCTCTCCAGCCAGCGGACCTGGTCGCCCGTGCGGTACATCAGCGCGTCGGCCTGTGGGCTGAATGGGTCACGGAGGAATTTCTCGGCGGTCAGCTCAGGGCGGTTCAGGTAACCGCGCGCCACCCCGTCGCCGCCGATATACAACTCACCGGGCACCCCCAACGGCACCGGCTGCTGCCGCGCATCCAGAACATAGACCGTGCTGTTGGCAATCGGCCCGCCGATCGGTACGCCCTGGGCGTGCTCATCCACCGCCTGCACCTCGTAGGTGGTGGCGTAGGTGGTGGTCTCGGTCGGCCCATAGCAATGCACCAGTCGCAGCTGCGGCGCCACGGCCAGCAGCCGCCTGAACATCGCCGGCTCGGCCCGTTCACCGCCACACAGCAGAATCCGCAGCCCGGCCAGGACCTCGGGCATCAACTGCACGTACTGATTGAACAACGCGGTGGTGACGAACAGGATGCTGACTTGCTGCTCGCGCAGGCAATCGGCGAAGCGTTGCGGGTCGAGCAAGGTGGCGTGGTCGACCACCACCACGCAGCCGCCGTTGAGCAACGCCCCCCATACGTCCATGGTGCTGGCGTCGAATGCCGGGTTGGAGGCGAAGGCCACCCGGTCTTGGGCGTTGAAGTCGGCATAGTTGCTGTTGAGCACCAGCCGGGTGATGCCGCGATGGGCGATCAGCACGCCCTTGGGCGTGCCGGTGGAGCCGGAGGTGTACATGATGTACACCGGCGCAGCGGCGTCCTGCGCCAGTTGCGGGTTATGGACCGATTGGTCGGCAAGTGGCAACTGGTCCAGATCCAGGCGCCGGGCCGGGTACTCCAGCGCGGTGTCGCTGCGGGTCAGCAACGCCACGGCCTGGCTGTCCTGGACGATAAACGCCTGGCGCTCGGCCGGCGCATGAATGTCCAGCGGCACATACACCGCCGCGCATTTGCTGATCGCCAACTGGCTGACCAGCAAGTCGATGCTGCGTGGCAACAGGATTGCCAGATGATCGCCGGGTTTGACTCCGATACCGATCAGGTAATGCGCCAGGCGGTTGGCACGGGCGTTGAGTTGCTCGTAGCTTAAGGTCTGCGACCCGTCCACCACCGCCGTGGCCTGCGGTTGCTGCGCGACCTGCCGTTCAAACGCCGCATGGGCCGTCAGTTCGCGTGGGTAGTCACGGGCGCTGGCATTGAAATCCACCAGCAAGCGTTGGCGTTCAGCCGCTGGCAGCGGATCCAGCGCCAGCAGCGCAGACTGCGGCGCCTGCTCCAGCGCCAGTGTCAGTTGCTGCAAGACCTCAGCCATTGCCCCGCACACCCGGCTGGCATTGATGCCCGACGTGGTCAGGGCGGTCAGGCTCAAGCCGCTGCCCAGATCATCGACACTCAAGGTCAGCGGGTAGTTGGTGCGTTCTTCACTGTGCAGCACTTCAATGCCTTGCCAGGCCTGCCGGCCCTGGCTGGCCGCATCGGCCGGCTCGGCGCTGTGCCGGTAGTTGAGCAAGGCGCTGAACAGCGGCGTGCCGGCGGCCAGGCCGCTGCAGCGCTGGGCCAGCGCCAACGGCGCGTGTTCGTGGCGCAGCAAGCGGGTCAGCCCGGCGTGTACTGCGCGGGCGGCGGCCTCGACGCTATCCTCGGCAAGCCTGACGCGCAGCGGCAGGGTATTGATGAACACCCCCAGCGCCCGTTCGGCACCCTCGCCGCCCTGCAGACGCCCCAGCAACACGGTGCCAAACAGCACATCATCACGCCCCGCTAGCTGCCCCAGCAGCCGCGCCCAGGCCAGATGCACCAGGCTGGCGGTGCTGACGCCCAGCCGCCGGGCCTGCTCGCGCAGGCGCACACTCAAGGCGTCGTCGACCCGCTGCTGTGCCCGGCCGGTCGGCCCGGCGGCAAGCTGCGCGATACCAAACGGCAAGGTCGGCTCATCGACATCAGCGAGCATCTCGCTGAACAGCGCACGGTGTTGCTCCTCACCCAGCCCCTGACGGCTGAGCGCGACGTAAGTGCGATACGGCACCGGGGCCGGCAGGCTCGCTTGCTCGTGCACCAACAGCGCCTGCATTTCATGGCGCAACACCTCCAGCGCCACGTGGTCCATGACCAGATGATGGAATAGCAGCAAGGCCACTACTCGCTGGCTGCCCGGCTCTTGCGCCTGCACCAGGCGCAGCAGCGGCGCCTGATCCAGCGGCATGCGGTAGCTATGGCTGGCGTAACGGGCCTGCAACTGTTGCAACAGCCCGGCCTCGCCCGGCGCGGCGTGGAATGTTTCGCGGATCAGCGTGGCCTGGCGCCAGACCACCTGCACCGGCTCCGCCAGAGCGTCCCAGAACATCGAACTGCGCAGGATATCGTGGCGGTCAATCACCGCCTGCAAGGCTTCGGCAAACGCATCGAGACGCTGCGGGTCGGCAAATGCGAACTGCGCCTGCAACACATAGGGGTCGCCCTCACCGGCGGCCAGGTGGTGGTAGAGAATCCCGGCCTGCAACGGCGCCAGCGGATAGATGTCCTGCACATTGCCAGCGCCGCCAGGGACGCTGGCAACGATGCGGTTGATATCGCTCTGTTGCAGCGCCAGCAGTGGTAACAACTCAGGGGTGATCTGGGTGCAACCTGCCGGGATCCGATTGGCCGGTACATCAGCCTGCGGGCCACGGCTCAGGGTCGCCGCCAGCGCCGCCAGGGTCGGCTGGCCAAACAACACCTGCACATCCGTGGCCAGCCCCAATCGGCGCAGGCGCGCCACCAGGGTCACGGCCAACAGCGAATGCCCGCCCAGCTCAAAGAAGTGATCCTGGCGGCCGACCCGCTCCACCCCCAGCAGCTCGGCCCACAGCCCGGCCAGGGTGATTTCCAGCTCGCCCTGTGGCGCCTGGTATTCACGCACCGCCAGCGATTGCGCATCCGGCGCCGGCAGGGCCTTGCGGTCCAGCTTGCCGTTGGGGCTCAGCGGCAAGGCCGGCAGATGGACGAACTGCGCCGGGACCATGAACTCCGGCAGGCTTGCCAGCAGGTGCGCCCTCAAGGTGGCGATTTCCAGGGCACGGGCAGCGGTGTAGTACGCCACCAAACGCTTGTCGCCCGGCACGTCTTCGCGGGCAACCACTACTGCTTCATTAATTTCAGACTGATCGGTCAGGCGTGACTGAATCTCGCCCAGCTCAATCCGCAGACCACGGATCTTCACCTGGTCGTCATTACGCCCCAGATATTCGATGGTGCCATCGGCCAGATAGCGTGCGACGTCGCCGGTACGGTACATGCGGCCGTCCGCAAACGGGTCATTGAGGAAACGCTCGGCATTCAGCTCCGGGCGGTTCAGGTAACCGCGCGCCACCTGCACGCCACCGATGTACAGCTCACCGACCACACCCAGTGGCACCGGTTGTTGCTGGCTGTCGAGGATGTACATGCGGGTATTGGCAATCGGCTGGCCGATCGGCGTGTTGTCCGGGGTCTGCTCCAGCGGCCCGGCGCAATCCCAGGCGGTGACGTCCACTGCTGCTTCGGTGGGGCCATACAGGTTGTGCAGTTCGCTGTGCGGCAACTGCGTCTTGAAGCGCCGCACCAGGTGGCCCGGCAGGGCTTCACCGCTGCACACCACGCGCTTGAGCGACGTGCAATCGCCCGCCTCGCCATGGGCCAGGAACACCTCCAGCATCGAGGGCACGAAATGCAGGGTGGTGATCTGCTGCTGATCGATGATCCGTTTCAAATAGGCCGGGTCTTTATGGCCCTCCGGCTTGGCCATGACCAGTTGCGCGCCAGTGATCAACGGCCAGAAGAACTCCCACACCGAGACGTCGAAGCTGAACGGGGTCTTTTGCAAGATCCGGTCTTGCGCCGTCAGGCCATAGGCGTCCTGCATCCACAGCAGACGGTTGACCACCGCAGCGTGCTCGTTCATCACCCCTTTGGGCTTGCCGGTGGAACCGGAGGTGTAGATCACATAGGCCAGATTTGAGGCCGATGCATTCGCGAGCAAGCTCGCGCCTACAGGTGCTCCAGCGACAATTGTCTCCAGATTGATGACCGGGATGCCGCTGACGGGCAACAGATTGCGGGTCGCTTGATGCACCAGCAACACCACCGGCTCGCTGTCTTCGAGCATGTGCTGCAGGCGCTCCAGCGGATACGCCGGGTCCAGCGGCACATAGGCACCGCCAGCCTTGAGGATGCCCAGCAAGCCGACCACCATCTCGACACTGCGCTCGACACAGATCGCCACCCGCGCATCGGGCTGTACGCCCTGCTCAATCAGCACCTGAGCCAGGGCATCGGCCCGCGCCTCCAGTTGCGCATAGCTGAGCACCTGCTCACCGGCCTGCAATGCCGGGGCATTCGGGGTGCGCTGCACCTGGGCAGAGAAAAGCCCGTGCAGGGTCTGCTCAAGATCGTAAGGTACGGCGGTGGCGTTGAAGCCTTCCAGCAACTTCCAGCGTTCCTCGGCCGTGAGAATGTCGGCATATTCCAGCGCAGCCTGCTCGGCATCCAGCATGGCCTGCAGGGTGCGCTGCAAGTAGCCGGCATAACGCTCGATGGTCGTGGCATCAAACAAGGCGCTGGCGTATTCCAGGTTGCCGCCAATACCGCTGGCGGTTTCGCCCAGGTTCAGTGACAGGTCGAACTTGGCCACCTGGCTGTGCTGGGCAATACCTTGCAGATGCAACTCGCCCAGCATCGGCTGGCCATCGGCGCTACCGTCCAGCCCGCCATCCAGCCCCGAGTCCCAGCTCAGCAAGGTCTGGAAGATCGGGCTGTAAGCCAGGCTGCGGGCCGGGCGCACAGCCTCGACCACCTGCTCGAACGGCAATGCCTGATGCGCCTGGGCCTGCAATACCCGGTCCTTGACCCGTGCCAGCAGGGTCCGGGTGTCAGGCGCGTCGCTGATGTCGATGCGCAGGGCCACGGTATTGACGAACAACCCGATCAGGTTATCGATTTGTGCCGGATCACGGTTGGCCACCGGCGAGCCGATCACCACCTCTTGCTGACCAGACAAGCGCCCAAGCAACTGTGCCCAGGCACTGAGCATGACCATATACAGGGTCACCCCGTGACGCCGGGCCAGGGCCTTGAGCCCGGCGCTCAGCCGGGCATTGAGTTCGAACGGCACACTGGCGCCGCTGTAGTCCTGCTGCGCCGGGCGTGGGCGGTCGGTGGGCAGCAGCAGTTGCGCCGCAGCCCCGGCCAGGGTCTGACGCCAGTAGTCGGCCTGCTGGCTGAGCACTTCACCGCTGAGCCAGCGCCGTTGCCACACGGCGTAGTCACCATATTGCAGCGCCAGAGGCGGCAACGGGTCGGCCGCCCCCTGGCTGAAGGCTTGATACAAGGCGGCCAGTTCACGGGTCAGCACGCCCATCGACCAGCCGTCAGCGATGATGTGGTGCAAGGTCAACAACAGCACATGCTGGTCGTCGGCAATGCGCAGCAGCTGACCACGAATCAGTGCGTCGTGCTGCAAATCGAAAGGCCGCGCCGCCTCCTCACGCATCAGCGCATCGATATCCAGCCCCTGCGCGTCACTGACGCGCAGCAGCGCCCCGCCTTCGGCCGGGCTGATGTGCACCCGCGGTTCATCGTCATGGGCGACAAACCGGCTGCGCAACGTCTCATGGCGGGCCACGATACGGCTCAGCGCGCGTTGCAGGGCATGCTCATCGAGCCGGCCACTCAGGCGCAGCCGTACGGCAATGTTGTAGGCCGCACTGGCGCCCTGCATCTGGGCGAGGAACCACAGCCGCTGCTGGGCAAACGACAACGGCAGCGGCTCATTGCGCGCCACCGGCATAATCTCTGGCTGGCTGCTGCGGCTGGCGCGGCTCAGCGATTGGGCCACGGCAGCAAGCTCGCCATTGGCGAATAGCTCGCCCAGGCTCAGCTCCACCCCCAGCCGCTGGCGCACCTGGGCGGCCAGACGCATGGCCAGCAGCGAATGCCCGCCCAGTTCGAAGAAGCGATCATGGCGGCTCACTCGCTCCACGCCGAGCAACTCGCCCCAGATCTGCGCCAGCGCGGTTTCCAGTTCGCCCTGCGGCGCCTGGTAACCGTGGCTGAACAAGGCACTGCGCTGCGGACGCGGCAAGGCGCGGCGATCGACCTTGCCGTTGGCGGTCAGCGGCAGCGCGTCAAGGCTGACAAACGCCACCGGCACCATGTACTCCGGCAATACGCCGAGCAGTTGCTCACGCAACACAGGCGGCTCCATGACCTGGGCAGCGGTGAACCAGGCCACCAGCCGGCTCTGGCCGGGCTCGTCTTCCAGCGCCAGCACCACCGCCTCTTTGATGCCCGGTACGTGCGCCAGTGCGCTTTCAATCTCGCCCAGCTCGATGCGTACCCCGCGAACCTTCACCTGATCGTCATTACGGCCCAGATATTCGAGGTTGCCATCGGCCAGCCAGCGCACCAGGTCGCCGGTGCGGTACATCCGCCCGCCATTGAACGGGTCAGTCAAAAAGCGCTCGGCGGTCAGGTCTTCACGGTTCAGATAACCCCGCGCCACACCGGCGCCGCCGACATACAACTCACCGACCACACCGATTGGCACCGGCTGCTGTTGCTCGTCCAGCACGTAAGCCTTGGCATTGGCCATCGGCTTGCCGATATGCAGCAGCTCACCCACCTGCATCACCCCAGAGGTCGCCACCACGGTGGCTTCGGTCGGGCCGTAGTTATTGACCACCGCGAAGCCCGGATCACGCTGGAACTGGCGCAGCCGGTCGCCACCGATCAACAGGGTCTTGAGGGCCGGATGCGGCTGTTGCTGGCTGAAGGCGTATTCGGCCACCGGGGTCGGCAGGAAGCTGACGTCCAGCGGCTGGGCACGCCACCAGTCGAGCAAGGCTTCGATGTCCTGTTCGCCGTCCTGGGTCGGGGCCAGATGCAAGGTCGCGCCGCTGCACAGCGCCGGCCAGATTTCCCAGGCCATGGCATCGAAACCGAAGCCGGCCAGGCTGGAGGTGTGCTTGCCCACGCCCAGATCGAAAGCCTCGCAGTGCCAGTCCACCAGATTGTTGAGGGTCTGGTGCTCGACCATTACACCTTTGGGCAGGCCGGTGGAGCCGGAGGTGTAGATCACGTAGGCCAGGTTATTGACCGTGGCCCTTTGAGTCAGCTCGCCGTTCAACTGCGCTGCCGGCAGACGGTCCAGCTCGATCACCGGCACCGACAACACCGGCAGCCGGCCAGCCAGCTCACTCAAGGTCAGCACCACCTTGGGCTGGCTGTCACTGAGCAGGTAAGCCAGCCGCTCGGCCGGGTGCGCCGGGTCGACCGGCACGTATGCGCCGCCGGCTTTGAGCACCGCCAGCAACCCCACCAGGGTGTCGAGGCCACGGCGGGCCACCACGGCCACCCGCTCATCGGGCTGGACGCCCTGCGCCAGCAGTTGAGCCGCCAGGCCGTTGGCGCGCTGCTCCAGTTGCCCATAGCTCAGGCTCTGGCCCTGATACACGGCGGCTACGGCGTCGGGCCGTTCGGCAGCCTGCGCGGCCACGCGCTGATCAATGGTCAGGTGCTGCGGATAATCCGCGGCCGTGGCGTTGAAGCCGTTCAATAGCTGGCGGCGCTCAGCCGCTGGCAGGATCGGCAAGCTATCAATGGCGATCTGCGGGGTCAGCTCCAGCGCCTGGACCAGTTGCTCCACGGCGCAGAGCATGTACTGGCAGACTCGCGGGCCGTCGATGCCCGCCGTGCTCAGCAGGCTGAGACTGAACTCACGACCCAGGTCATCGACGCTCAGGGTCAGCGGGAAGTTGGTGCGCTCGCGGCCATGACGGGTGTCGATGCCCTCCCAGGCCGCCAGCGCCTCGGCATTGGCGCCGGCCACGGTGCCGCTGGCGCTGTGTCGGTAGTTGAGCAACGCGCTGAACAGCGGCGCCGGTGCCGCCACGCCGCTGCAGCGTTGGGCCAGGGCCAGCGGTGCGTGCTCGTGGCGCATCAGGCTGATCAGCCGGGCATGGGTGGTTTTCAATGCCTGGTCGGTGGCCGCGCCGTCGATATCCACCCGCAATGGCAAGGTATTGATGAAAATGCCCAGCGCCCGGTCAGTGGCTTCGGCGCCTTGCAGGCGGCCCATCAACACCGTGCCGAACACCACCCGGGCCTGGCCGCTGAGCACGCTCAACACCCGCGCCCAGGCCAGATGGAACAGGCTGGCGGCGCTGATGCCCTGCTGGCGCGCCTGTTCACGCAAGCGCAGGCTCAGTGGCGGCGGCAGGTTCAGGCCGGTCTCGCGGGTCGTGCTGCCGTCGCCCTGCACATCATGTAAACCAAACGGCAGGGTCGGCTCGTGGACCGCACCGAGCATGTCGCGGAAAAACGCCTCGTGATCGGCCTCGCTGGTGCCCAGCCGGGCCTGGGCCACGTAATTGCGAAATGGCACCGGCTTGCCCAGTTTGCCGCCCTGACCACTGAGAAACGCCTGCATTTCATGGCGCACGACATCCAGCGCACTGTGGTCCAGTGCCATATGGTGAAACAGCAGCACCGCGCTGATCGTGCCATTGTCTGGATGACGGCTGAAGCCCAGTTGCAGCAACGGCGCCCGGCTGACGTCCAGACGCAGGCTGGCCGGGTCAAAGTGTTGTTGCAGCGCCGATTGGGGCGTCTGGCCGGGCGCAGCGAGCACTTGCTGCTGAATCAGAAAGGCCTGGCGCCAGACCACTTGCACGGGTGCTGGCAGGCCCTGCCAGAGCACCGCGCTGCGCAGAATGTCGTGGCGGTCGATCACCGCCTGCAAGGCCAGCACAAAGGCATCCAGGCGTTGTTCGCTGGCAAACACAAACTGCGCCTGGAGCACATAAGGGTCACCGCCACTGGCGCTGACATGGTGATAAAGAATGCCCTCCTGCAGCGGAGCCAGCGGGTAGATGTCCTGCACATTGGCCGCGCCGCCAGGCACCGTGGCGACGATGGCGTCGATCTGCGCCTGGTCCAGGCTAAGCAGGTTGAGCATCGCCGGGGTGATCTGCGTACATCCTTCGGCAATGGCATTGGCCGGCATCGTGACCTGGCCGGCATTGCCGGGGTCGTATAGCCCTGCGCGAATCAGCTCCAGCAACGCCGGCTTGTGCGCGCGCAATATCGCCAGCATGCCCGGCTCGCTGAGCGCCTGCCGGTTGCCTTGCACCACCAGTTGGTCATCCTTGAGCGCCAACTGGATGTCCTTGGCCTTCAGGGCCGCCAATACGTCATTCAGGCTCACAGGACGATCTCCATTCTTTCCGTAATTGCCGCGTAGCCGGCCAGGGTCGGTTGCTCGAACAACGCCCTGACATCGGCCTCGATTCCTTGCTGCTGCAGACGGCCGATCAGGGTCACGGCCAATAACGAATGCCCGCCCAGCTCGAAGAAGTGATCCTGGCGGCCGACCCGCTCCACCCCCAGCAACTCGGCCCACAGCCCGGCCAAGGTGATTTCCAGCTCGCCCTGTGGCGCCTGGTATTCACGCACCACCAGCGATTGCGCATCCGGCGCCGGCAGGGCCTTGCGGTCCAGCTTGCCGTTGGGGCTCAGCGGCAAGGCCGCCAAGTGCACGAACTGCGCCGGAACCATGAACTCCGGCAGGCTTGCCAGCAGGTGCGCCCTCAAGGTGGCAATTTCCAGGGCATGGGCAGCGGTGTAGTACGCCACCAGACGCTTGTCGCCCGGCACGTCTTCGCGGGCAACCACGACTGCTTCATTAATTTCAGACTGATCGGTCAGACGTGACTGAATCTCGCCCAGCTCGATCCGCAGGCCACGGATCTTCACTTGGTCGTCATTACGCCCCAGGTATTCAATGGTGCCATCGGCCAGATAGCGTGCGACGTCGCCGGTACGGTACATGCGGCCGTCCGCAAACGGGTCATTGAGGAAACGTTCGGCATTCAGCTCCGGGCGGTTCAGGTAACCGCGCGCCACCTGCACGCCACCGATGTACAGCTCGCCCACCACGCCCAACGGCACCGGTTGTTGCTGGCTGTCGAGGATGTACATGCGGGTATTGGCAATCGGCTGGCCGATCGGCGTGTTGTCCGGGGTCTGCTCCAGCGGCCCGGCGCAGTCCCAGGCGGTAACGTCGACGGCCGCCTCGGTGGGGCCATACAGGTTGTGCAGTTCGCTGTGCGGCAGTTGCGCCTTGAAGCGCCGCACCAGATGCCCCGGCAGGGCTTCACCGCTGCACACCACGCGCTTGAGCGAGGTGCAGTCGCCCGCCTCGCCATGGGCCAGGAACACCTCCAGCATCGAGGGCACGAAATGCAGGGTGGTGATCTGCTGCTGATCGATGACCCGCTTCAAATAAGCCGGGTCTTTATGCCCTTCGGGCTTGGCCATGACCAGTTGCGCGCCGGTGATCAACGGCCAGAAGAACTCCCACACCGACACATCGAAGCTGAACGGGGTCTTTTGCAGCACACGGTCGCCAGCCGTCAGGCCATAGGCGTCCTGCATCCACAGCAGGCGGTTGACCACCGCAGCGTGCTCGTTCATCACCCCTTTGGGCTTGCCGGTGGAGCCGGAGGTGTAGATCACATAGGCCAGATTTGAGGCGGATGCATTCGCGAGCAAGCTCGCGCCTACAGGTGCTCCAGCGACAATTGTCTCCAGATTGATGACCGGGATGCCGCTGACGGGCAACAGGTTGCGGGTCGCTTGATGCACCAGCAACACCACCGGTTCGCTGTCTTCGAGCATGTGCTGCAGGCGCTCCAGCGGATACGCCGGGTCCAGCGGCACATAGGCACCGCCAGCCTTGAGGATGCCCAGCAAGCCGACCACCATCTCGACACTGCGCTCGACACAGATCGCCACCCGCGCATCGGGCTGTACGCCTTGCTCAATCAGCACCTGAGCCAGGGCATCGGCCCGTGCTTCCAGTTGCGCATAGCTGAGCACCTGCTCGCCGGCCTGCAATGCCGGGGCATTCGGGGTGCGCTGCACCTGGGCAGCGAAAAGCCCGTGCAGGGTCTGCTCAAGATCGTAAGGCACGACGGTGGCGTTGAAGCCTTCCAGCAGTTGCTGACGTTCTTCGTTGTCCAGCACCGGCAGGCTATTGACCGGCCGCCGCGGCTGCTGCTCCAGAGCCTCGACCAACTCGCTCAGGGCCTGCTGCATGTAGCCGCACAGGCGCCCGGCGCCGATGCTGGCCGGCGTCAAGACAGTCAGTCTAAAACCATCGCCCAAGTCGTCGGCATTCAGGGTCAGCGGGTAGTTGGTGCGCCCTTCATGCTTGAGGGTGACGATGCCTTGCAAGGCTTGTTGCTGGCTGGCATGGTTCTCGCTGTGACGGAAGTTGAGCATCGCGCTGAACAGCGGTAGCGGCGCGGCCACCCCGCTGCAACGCTGGGCCAGGGCCAATGGCGCGTGTTCATGCACCAACAGCGCACTGAGCCGGGCGTGGGTGCTTTTCAGCGCGTCACGCACACCGGCGCCGTCAAGGTCGACCCGCAGCGGCAAGGTATTGATAAACATCCCCAGGCCGCGATCAGCACCGGCACCGCCTTGCAGGCGGCCAAGCAACACGGTGCCGAACACCACACTGTCCTTGCCGCTGGTGGCGCCCAGCACCCGTGCCCAGGCCAGGTGGAACAGGCTCGCGGCACTGACCCCGGCCTGTTGCGCCTGGCTGCGCAGGCGGCTGGCCAGGCTGGCCGGCAGCTCCAGCTGGAGTTGTTCGATATCGGCGCCATCACCCTGCACGTCGCGCAGGCCAAACGGCAGGGTCGGCTCGTCGATGTCGCCAAGCATGTCGCGGAAAAACCCTTCGTGCTCCTGCTCACTGACCCCATGGCGGGCCTGCACCACATAGTTACGGTACGGGATTGCCTGGCCCAGCGAGGCGTCCAGGCCCAGCAGGCTGACCTGCATTTCCTGGCGCACCACCTCCAGCGCGGTATGGTCCAGCGCCAGGTGATGGAACAGCAGGATCGCGACCACCCGCTGATTGGCCGGATCATTGGCCAGTACCAGCTGGACCAGCGGCGCCTGGCTGATGTCCAGGCGGTACTCGCGGGCGTCGAAGCGCGCTTGCAACTGGGTCAGCACATCGCCGGCGGCCGGGTCGATCTGAACTTCCAGCAACGGCAATGGCGCCTGGCGCCAGACCACCTGCACCGGGGTCGGCAGGCCCTGCCAGAGCACCGCAGTGCGCAGGATGTCATGCCGGGCGATGACCGCGCGCAGCGCGTCAGCAAAGGCCAGCAGGCGTTCATGGCTGTCGAAGGCCAGGCACGATTGCAGCAGGTACGGGTCACCCTGGCGGGCACTGATGTGGTGATAGAGGATGCCTTCCTGCAACGGCGCCAGCGGGTAGATATCCTGCACATTGGCCACGCCGCCCGGCACGCTGGCGACAATATGGTCGATGGCCGACTGATCGAGTTGCACCAGCGGCAGCAGGTCGGGGGTGATGCGTTGCGTATCAAGCGTGATCAGGTTGGCCGGCACCGCCACTTCACGGCTGTTGCCCACGGCGGCGGCCAGCGCGGCCAGGGTCGGCTGGTTGAACAGCACCCGCACATCGCTGGCCAGCCCGGCCTGGCGCATGCGCTCGACCAGCGTGACCGCCAGCAACGAATGCCCGCCCAGCTCAAAGAAGTGGTCGAAACGCCCGACCCGCGGCACCTTGAGCACCTCGGCCCAGATCGCGGCCAGGGCTGTTTCGGTCTCGCCTTGCGGCGCCTGGTACTCACGGCTGAGCAACGCGTCCTGATCCGGGTCCGGCAGTGCCTTGCGGTCGAGCTTGCCGTTGACGGTCAGCGGCAGGCTGTCGAGTTGTACCCAGGCTGCCGGTATCAGGTAATCGGCCAACCGACCTTGCAGGTAATCGCGCAGCGCCTGCAGGTCAACAGGCTGTGTGGCACTGAACCAGACCACCAGTTGCCCGCCGCGTACCAGCGCCACCGCATCGTTGATATCCGTATGCAGGGTCAGCGCCGCTTCAATCTCGCCCAGCTCGACCCGCACCCCGCGAATCTTCACCTGGTCGTCATTACGGCCCAGATACTCCAGGTTGCCATCGGCCAGCCAGCGCACCAGGTCGCCGGTGCGGTACATCCGCCCGCCATTGAACGGGTCAGTCAAAAAGCGTTCGGCGGTGAGGTCTTCACGGTTCAGGTAGCCGCGTGCCACACCGGCACCGCCGACATACAGCTCACCGACCACACCGATTGGCACCGGCTGTTGCTGCTCGTCCAGCACGTAAGCCCTGGCATTGGCCATCGGCTTGCCGATATGCAGCAGCTCACCCACCTGCATGACGCCGGAGGTCGCCACCACCGTGGCTTCGGTCGGGCCGTAGTTATTGACCACCGCAAAGCCCGGATCACGCTGGAACTGGCGCAGCCGGTCACCGCCGATCAACAGGGTCTTGAGGGTCGGGTGCGGTTGTT
>NZ_JAMYDZ010000028.1:0-84033 GCF_024129905.1 Pseudomonas sp. 21LCFQ010
TTACCGGCGTACTCGAAATCGGAAAAGCTCATCTGACTCATGGGATGGCGGGCTTGTAGAGGGCAGTTGGACGGAGGGCTATTTCAGCACAGGTCAGATGGCCTGTGGTGACTTGATCGGAGAATCCCTATCAGCTCAGAACGCTGGAAGCTCAACAAGGATGTTGATTTGCCTATCGGGACAATCGCACCTTACCTTGATCCAGCTAGATATGTGCATCTGAAGAATGTACTTGGGTTTTATGCTAAGACCTCTTCTGCTAAGCATGTTTCAAATCTGTTTTATCGGTGCAAAGACTACTTGGATATGACTCAAGGGCAGCATCCATTTAGTTTGGCATCGCTCATCTCCTATCGATCCTCGCTGGATTCCAAAACAGAGTGGTATCTCGGTACGTTGAGGGGGATGATCCGTCAATGGGCAAGGCTCGGCTACCCTGGGATTCCAGATAACTCATTGGCTCTGCTCGATAAGCTTACGCTCAAGGGAAACGAGAAGGGATACGCCGTCCAATCAATGTGCCCAGATACCGGCCCGCTGACTGATATCGAGATGGGGGCTATTACTGAGGGCGCATTAGCTGCTTTCGGTAACGGCCACGTAACGCTAACAGACACCTGCTTACTCCTAACCTTGGCGTTGACGGGCCGACGCCCTGGGCAGATTGCAGCACTTAAAGTTAAGGATCTGATCTCCGGTGACGGGCGATATCAAGTTAATTTTCCGCGAGCTAAGCAGAGAAGTCAGGGCTGGCGTAAATCATTTAAAAAATTCCCAGTTGTCGAAGACCTTTGGTTGTTATTGCAGGAGCAGGTCGAATTCACTACTGAGGAATTTTCTGTGCGGCTGGCGCAGGCTGGGCAAACGCTAGATCCGAGAACGATCAAAGAGCTGCCGTTGTTTCCCGAGCTGAATAACCTGCGATCAGACTTACCTCTGGTAGATCAGTTGGAGAATGACGCTCTGCATGTGCCTACCAATCGAATCAGTGATGCTGTCTCCAGGGTCGCGTCGGTGATCCAAGTTGTCAGTGAGCGTACCGGCAGCTTGATCCACCTTAATCCGCGACGTTTCCGTTATACGCTTGGTACAAATTTGGGGCGAGAGGGGCGAGGTGAGTATGTGATCGCCGAAGCGCTGGATCACTCTGATATGCAAAACGCAGGCGTTTATGTCAAAAACCTTCCAGAGGTGGTTGAGCGTATCGATAAGGCCGTAGCACTGCAGCTCGGCCCAATTGCCCAGCAATTTCAAGGTGTGCTGATCCCTAGTGAACGCCACGCTCGTCGAGCGGGTGATCCTCGGAGCCGAATCTGCAGTCGTTCAGGTAACGTGGGAAGCTGCGGCTCGTACGGGTTCTGCGGGGCCCTTTCACCTATCGCCTGTTACACCTGTGTGCATTTCCAGCCCTGGCTGGACGGCCCCCACGAGGCGGTTCTTGTCCAGCTAATCAGCGAGCGCGACAGCGTGTATGAGACCACCAACGATTTGAAAATTGCCTCCGTGAATGACCGTCTCATTTTGGCAGTAAGCGACGTGGTCAGCCGGTGCAAAGCCATGAAAGCTGGAGAAGCTAATGTCTAATATCATTCTTTTTGTTCCGAAAGATCAACTTGATGCTAGAAGAAATCTGGCCAGCTTTGTGGATATATGTAAGAACCAATTGACAGTTTTTGGTGCGGATCTGGACTGGGATCGAAATGGTTGGCCAGGGGTCGGAAACTTCACCAAAAAAGGCGCTCCGTCTCGTGGTTACAAAGCTGAGCAATTGCTTCATCCGTCTATTATGGATTTCGCTAAGTCCTATGTGCGCTACCAACAGGGGCTGAAGCCGTCAAAATTGAAAAATGAATTCAAGGCCATTCGGTGCATTGAAGAAGCGCTTTTGTCGAAAAAAGGCATCGCCGATATTACGTTAGTAGATCCTGACGTCATGGATGTAGCAGCTGCGGTTGCAGCTACTTATAAAGCTACTGCTTATCAAGCTGGTCTGAATTTGCAGGGGCTCGTTACTTTTTTGAATGAAAGCCGGATCATTTCTTCGCCTGTCAACTGGGTCAATCCATTTTCCAAGGAAATGGAGATTGGTAGTACATCGGTTGAAGGCAAGCAAAAGCGCGATGAGAAAATGCCCCCTGATGGCGCCATTGATGCCATGGCAGAGATGTTCTACAACGATCTGCAGAGTCCTAGAGACAGGTTTACGACTTCTATTTTTGCGCTATGCCTGTGCGCGCCTTCTAGGATTTCAGAAGTGCAAGATCTACCAGCAAATTGCTTGCATTACGAAACGGACAGTAAGGGGGTGAATAGGGTCGGCCTGAGGTTCTACGCTGGCAAGGGCTACATGTCAGATATTAAATGGCTGCCGACGGTTATGAATGGCGTGGCGGAAGAAGCTGTACGGCGCCTGTTGGAGCTTTCAGAGGCTGGGAGAGCGGTTGCTCGCTGGTATGAAGAAAACCCTGAAAAGTTCTACAGGCATGCAGAATGCCCCAATGTATCAGAGGATTACCCTCTGAGCTCACTTCAGGTTTGCGAGGCGATGGGCATCAAGCCTGGGGTAAATGCAGCAACGGCGGTAAAGAGCTTTTTCGCTACTTACTCTCCCTACAAGGCTCTCACGGATCAGGGCGGGAAGCTTACGCTTAGGTTCTTGAATGAGTATTGCCGAAGCAAGCTACCCGCAGGATTTCCGTGGAAAAACAAAGAGCGCCATATTCGCTACTCTGAAGCTCTGTGCGGCTTTCGCAAGCATGAGTTGAGACCTGATTTAACTACGAGCCCTGTAGCCGTTTGGACACCTGGCGTCAATGATTTTACTCTGGATATCAATTATCGCGCCGGCCAGGAGCGTAGCATTTGGCAGCGCCAGGGTTACAAAAATGCTGACGGCTCCCCCGTGCATATGGTCTCTCACCAGATCCGCCACTACCTCAACACGCTGGCTAATCGTGGTGGCCTAGGTCAGCTCGACATTGCGAAGTGGTCTGGCCGCAAGAACATCCACCAGAATTCCACATACAACCACATGCATGACGACGAGTACGTTGAAATGGCACGTGACGTTGGCGTCGGTGGAGTCTTGGCCAAAGTCAAAGTGAACGACCCAGTCACGTATGCAGATTTGGGTGAGATCGGAGAAGGTATTGCTCATTTGACCCCGTACGGGTTTTGCGTACACAACTTTGCGATGTTGCCTTGCCAAAAGCATCGGGACTGTATCAATTGCACCGAGCAGGTCTGCATCAAGGGCGACAAGGTAAAATTGGAGCGCCTCATTTTGGTTCGTGACGGCACCCGGTCGCAATTGGCCAAGGCTCGTGAAGCCGATGAGCAGGGTGTCTATGGCGCCGACCGGTGGGCACAACATCAGATCAAGACGCTGGAGCGCGCTGAGCAGCTGATTAGCATTTTGGAATCCCCAGACACGCCTGATGGGACGATTGTTCGCCTGTCGAACGACCAGGAATTCAGTCCTTTGAAGCGCGCCATCGCTGCTCGCTCCGCAACACCCAAGCTCAAAGCTCCAACCCCTCCGGCTCAGAACGATGATGAGGATCTGGAGATGGAAGAGCTACGCGATTTGATGGGCATTTGACATGGCTAAGCATTTAACAAAGGACAACATCGAAGTAATCGTGTCGCTGATCGATGGCTGGGATGGAAAACTTGGTTGGGAATCGTTGTGCGCTGAGGTGGCGGTTGTCGTTGGCAGCAAGCCCACGCGCCAAACGCTAAGCTCGCACGAAGCAATCAAGTCTGCATTTGATCATCAAAAGGATCGTCTACGGTCTGGTGCTTCCGTTCGAAAACGTCCGCCAAGCCTTGATATTGCCGCTCAACGCATACGTGATTTGGAGGCTCAAAACAGTAGGCTGAGGCTGGAAAATGATCGCCTATTGGAGCGCTTTGCGCGCTGGGAGTACAACGCTTACAAGCACGGCAAAATGCCATTGGAACAGCTAGACGCTCCACTGCCCAGGGTTGATCGTCATTCTGCGGAGAAGTCATGATGGCTAACGGTCAGCAAGTCGCCGAGGAAAATCATGCTGCGTTCCTGGCCTGGGCCGCAGGTAAGTCGGACAGCGATTTCCGGGAGTATGTACACCGGGGCAAGCTCAAGCGCTCCGAGATCGCCACAGAATGCGGGTTCGGGAAAAGTGCTCTCACACAGAACCCTGCTATTCGCTCAGCCCTGGACAACCTTGAATCTGAGCTTCGTGCTGTAGGGGTGCTCCCGCCGTTGGCCGTGTCGTTGCCTGGCGCTCAAAGAGCTGAGCCGGCCCAACGCGATCCGACAGCAAAACAGAGACAGCGGGACGGGCAACGGCTGAATTCGCTTGAGCAAGAGAATGCCTCTTTGCGTGCCGAGCTCCAGGCCGCCAAGCAAATGCTTGAGCGCAACACCCTGCTGAACGAGTTCCTTGAAGAAACAGGGCGGATGCCACGATGAATGCCGCCGCTCCTGCGCTGATCAACATTAGTGTCCGGGTCACGAGCATCCGTTCTGCGAACCGAAAAGGCTGCATTGCCTTTGGCCATCGGATGGACGTCACTCGCGGTATCAATGACCGGTCAAGTCCCGTGGTAATTCGGGTGCCCGAGGCCATCGCTAGGCTCTCTGATATTGCTGTAGGTGCGATCTTTGAAGTCTACGGCGAAGTCAGTACCGTTCTGCGCACTCATGGCGCATTCGCGATCAACGAGATGACACTCGACGCCCAGGACATTCGTCTTGTCCGGCCAAGTGGTTCGCAGGTTATCCAGTGGCTGGGTGACAACGTTAAAGGGGTCGGGGAGGTCAAGGCCACTCGGCTCTGGGATGCATTGGGTGAACGACTCTACGATGCCCTTGATAACGCAGATCACGCTGCTATCGAGCCTATCATTCCTACCGAGGATGTCCGGAAGCGGTTGTTCAACCGGTGGCTCGAAGACGGCGACGCCAAGACCCTTCGTTTTGTACAGGACAAGCGAATCCCCTTGGATATCGCCCGAAAGGCCATTCGATTTCACAAGAAGAACACCATCGCTGCTCTGACTAACGACCCGTACCGGCTGCTCAGCTTTGCCGGTGCCTGGTCAGACGTAGACAAGGTTGCCAGGGAAAACTTCAGTATTGGCTTAGATGATCCTCGTCGCCTTACAGCGGCACTGGAAGAATCCCTGTATCGAGCTTCTGAAAAAGGCCATACGTGTAGCTCGCTGACCGATCTTCAAAGCACTGTGGCGTCTCTGATCAAGCCCCACGCAGCCCCGATCTCTGCGATGTCCAAGGCTCTGCTGGCAGGCGCTGCGGTGGGCCAGTTCGTCTGTAAAGATCTCGGTGACCTTGGCCTCATGCTGTTTGCGCCGGGGGCGTGGCTCATGGAGCGCAGGTGTGCCCAGTTCGTTCGAGATTTGATTGTCACTCCGTCACTGCAGCCACAGCTGTTCCCTGTGGATGTAAATGAGGTGATCGCACGCTTCGAGGATGTCGAGAGGAAACATCTGGGGCTGCCTGCGTTCGGTCTCAATGTGGCCCAGAGGAGCGCGGTGGCAACGTCATTCTCGAATCGCTTCAGCGTCATTACGGGTGGTGCGGGCGTTGGTAAAACTACGGTGCTCAAGGCGCTGTACAAAGCGCTCGATACAACCGGTCGCCCTAGGTTTCAAATGGCTCTCTCTGGCCGGGCCACGGCTCGAATGATTGAGGCTACAGGTGAAGAGGCGCGAACAATCGCGGGCTTCATGCGTAAAGTAACTGACAAAGATATGGGCCCGGCGCCAGTCATCGTGATTGATGAGGCTTCGATGCTCGACTTGGTCACCTTCTATCGTCTCGTTCAAAAACTGCCTGCCGAGTGTCAGGTCATTTTGGTGGGTGACCCCTATCAGCTTCCGCCAATTGGTGCTGGCTTGGTTCTGCACGTGCTCTGCGGGATGGCCGGCGTGCCGACTACAGAGCTGACTGAAGTCAAACGCCAGGCGAAAGATTCTGCGATCCCGTTGGCTTCGCGGCACATCCGGGATGGCCTCTGCCCAGCGTTTGGTTCCGACGAGCTGGAAGACGTCGTGTTCCTGTCTTGCCCAGATGATGACATCATCCCCACAGTGCTCAGGTTCTACGAACAGGATCGAGAGAACACACAGATCCTCTCGGCTACTAGGTCGTGCAGATTTGCCGGGGTGGATGCGCTGAATCGTACCTGCCATCTGCGATACGCTGATCACGATCAGCAACTGATGGCTGAAAACCCCGAATCCGGTGAGATTGAAGCCACAGGGCTGTGTGTAGGCGACCTGGTGATGTACACGGCGAACGACTGGTCTCGTAACCTGCAAAACGGATCGCTGGGCCAGATCGATGAGATCTTTGAAACACCGCGCTCCGTAGACCTTGGCGACGATGAAAAGGCTCTTATCTGTATCGCGCTGGGGAGGGCAACGTTCGACGGTGTCAGCCAGTACATCTTGGACAGTGATGTCGATTCGCTGGAGCTTGCGTACTCGATTACGGTTCACAAGGCCCAGGGCTCGCAATTCAGGCGCGTGATCATACCGGTGCGCAAGTCCCGCATCCTAGACAGAACCTTCGTCTACACAGCGGCTACGAGGGCACAGGTGCAGGTGATCTTTGTCGGTGATAGGGCTGCGGTAGAGGAAGCCATCATTCTCCAGCCAAAGGCGTTCTCGCGCCAGGTTGGACTCAGAGCACTATTGGAAGGCGAGCTTTCCCAAGGCTCAGGCTTGCGATAGGAAGGCAATTGGGTGGGAGGCCGACGAGGGGTTCAGCTACCGTTCGTCGGCTTTTTTTCTGGTGCCATAGCATGAACCTGTCGTTCGTGCTCGAAAGCGATTTGTAAAGTTTTGAGGACGGTTTTCGACCCCTTTTGGCTAAAACGCTACGAAAAAGCGGACGTTGAATCTCATGGTTTGCAGCTAGGTTGAGGTGTTTTGCCGTTACTACAGGCCCTTTCACTCACTCAGTCGATGGTTGAGCTTTTTGGTGTTTATAACCGTTCTAACCCGCAGCTTTATTAGAACTGTAAACATGAGAAGCGAAGCTATGGATTTGGCTTCGTTTTACCGGACAGATTGATCAAATTTGATCAACCAGTAGGACGGTGTTAGCATTGATCCCAAGAATAGCCCCCACGCCTCGGGCGGGACTTGTCCCGTACTGCGCACCAGGGGGTTAGTTATTTCTGGCCCCCCATGCCCCCGCAGGATGCTTTGGCATGCCGCAAGCACCCCTCTATTTCCTCAAGCCTGCGAAGCCACCTAATGCACTGCTGCGCCACCTTAGACTCAAAGGTTTAGGTACCCGAGGGCAGCGAGACAAGGCCCTGCACGCCCTGGAATTCATCGGCTATCACCGCCTGCTGATCTACATGCGGCCGCTGCAGGAGCCGCAAAAGCGCTTTTTTGCTACCGTCCAGTTCGACGACATCTTGCAGCTTTATGACTTCGATCGGCGGCTACGCCTCGTGTTTCTGGATGCGATTGATCGTATCGAGGTCGCGTTCCGCGCAGCGATCATCAACACCTTGGCCCTGGACAAGACTTGCGGTAGTCATTTCTACCTGGATGCCATCCACTTCAAGGATTGCAAAGCCCATCGAGACGTCATGAAGCAGGTGCTGGGCCTTCCGGAAAAAAATGCGGCCATCAAGCATTACTACGATAACTACAACACGCCGGCCATGCCGCCTGTGTGGACTGTTCTCGAGGCGATGACCATCGGCCAGCTCTCGCGCCTGTTCAGCGATCTGCATCTGGACCATCGCAAAACTGTGGCGGCCAAATTCGGCTACGACGAGTCTGTGTTGGTGACCTGGCTGAAAAGCTTGACCATCCTGCGAAATGTCTGCGCCCACCATGGCAGGCTGTGGAACGCGTCGATTACCGCAGATGCGCCGAAATATGCCAAGGCTATTGCCGCTGAGTTTCCCAGCCACAATGATCGAGGCCGCATTTTTGCACGAGCAGTCGTCGTCCAAGCTTTGCTCGCAAAAATCGACCCCACCTGCGACTGGAAGGTACGGTTCAAGCAGTTGATGTCGACCCTGCCTGCGGCCGTGCTAGCGAAAGCAGGCCGGACCACGGCTGAGCTTGGCCTGGTTGCAGGTTGGGAGATACGCCCGTTCTGGTCCTGACTCAGGTATGCGATCGGCTGCTGCATGGAAGAAAAAGTGTAAACAACAGTGCTTCAAATCCGGGTTGAAGGAAAATCTGATTTGTTGACGATTTTTTGCAAGTACAACCGTTCTGACGAGCAACTGACTGCAAGCTGACATACAGTGAAAGCCCCCGCCCAGCGGGGGCTTTCGCATTGTGTAGAGGATATAAAGATGAACTGCAAAGGACTGCTACTCGATATCGAAGGCACGCTGACCCATCAGGGGGCGCTGATTGCTGGCGCGGCCGAGTCACTGGCCTGGCTGCATGAGCAAGGGCTCGACTATCGCCTGCTGACCAATATCACGGCACGCTCGCCTGCAACCATCAGTGCCGAACTCGCCGCACTGGGTCTTGCCGTACCGGCGCAGCACATTCAAACCGCAACCACTGCCTGCGTTGCCTGGCTGCACACTCAGCAGGGGCGCAGCAGCTATCTGCTGGTGCCCGATTCGGTTCGGCCGCTGTTCGATGGACTGCTCATCAATGAGCGCAACCCCGACTATGTGGTGATCGGCGATATCGGTCAGGCCTTTTGCTACGACAACCTGAATCGGGTGTTTCGCCTGCTGCGCGGCGGCGCACGGTTGATTGCCTTGCAAAAGAATCCGTTCTGGCTTGCGGCAGATGGCCCGAGCCTTGATTGCGGCGCCTTCGTGGCGGCGCTGGAGTACGCCAGTGGGCAACCTGCGCAGGTTACGGGCAAGCCCTCGTCATTGTTCTTTGAGATGGCCCTGCAGTCGATCGGTTGCCAGGCCCGCGAGGTGTTGGTGATTGGCGATGATCCAGCCACCGATATGGCGGGCGCGTCAGGCATCGGGGCGCGCAGTGTGCGGGTACTGACCGGCAAGTCCGCTGGGCTGCAGCGCGACGACAGTGGTTTGGCGAGTTACTGCCTGGCATCGATTGCCGGCCTGCCGCAACTGCTCGTGCAGCTCTGACTGTAATCTGGCAGACGGCTGATCAGGCTGGCAAAGGTGCATCCACGATCAGCGCCGGGTCCAGATAGCGAATCCTCGGTTCAATGTGATAAGCCCCGCTTTCCGAATAGCGCAGGTAGCAGCGCCCGCACAACAGGCATTCAGACACCTTGCAGCGGTTGTAGGGGTAGTAACGGGGCGCAATGGGGGCCTGCGTTGACCAGTAATGGGTGCCTGACGGGTGATACTCGTTGATGGTCAGATCTTCCTCGTCGGCGTTGCTCAGCGTGCCGATGTCCAGTAGATGATGGGCATTGGACGAGACCAGTGGACTTTCCCAGCCGGTAAGGACCTTGGTATTACATCGGCAACTGACTTCGATATTGCTGGCGCGCTGTGCCCGTTCCAGCAATTCAGGGAAATCAATGTAGCGAAGGGCAGTCATTGCCAGTCTTCCTTTGAATGGTTACGCATCGGGTTATTTGCGTCCCCAGGCCAGCCTGGGAAAGCTCAAGGCATTGCGTGCGGAGATGACCAGTGCCACAAGCGTCATGACGATCAACAGGCTCCAGCCGGGAATGTAGCTGTGCGTCAGGTCTTTGAGTAAGCCCAGCGCAGGTGGCATGAGCACAATAGCGACCTGATTACAGGCCATGGCCAGTCCCAGTGAAAAACCGGTTTTGCTCGCCGGGGCGGACTCCGCGACATAGGCGACCCAGGGACCGTACCAGCCAAACCCGAAAAAGCCGAGCCAGCCTGCCAGCAGCGCCAGCAGGACGAAGGTATGCATAGGCATCCAGATCAGCGTCAACAGGCCAACGATAATGGCCAGCATGCAAGTCATAACGGGAAAGTAGCGCCCTGACTGACACCGGTCACTCCATGCCGCCAGAATGATCCGGCCCATTACCCCGGCGCCTTGGGCGATAAAGAGCAGTGAGGCCGCCGCCGTGATGCTCAAGTCCAGTCGGTCGTACAGATACAGTGCGGTGAAAATCAGGATGCCGTATTGCACCGAGATCAGGCTGATCCCGGAGATCATGATCTGCTTCATCGCCGGCTCCTTCAGCATCGAGAAGCGCGATGCCAGAGTTGCCTTGAGATCCTGCCCAGCAGCTCGCGCCGGGCCATGCTCGCCTGGGTCCGGGTTGGCGCTGCGGTAAAACAGCAGGAAGATCACGGCACCGGCAAGGGCCACCAGCCCGCCGGCCAGAAACGACCATTGCCAGCCCCAGCGGGTGGCAATATACGGCAGCATCGCGGCCGACAAGGCGCCCCCCAGTGGCAGCCCGGCTTGGCGGATGCCCATCGCAAAGCCGCGCTGGTGCCTGGAGAACCAACTGGAAACCGATTTGCTGCCGCCTGGCTGAGCGGTGCTATAGCCGGCACCGACGATGATCAGAAACAGCAACAACATAAGGTAGCTGTTGGCGAACATCGCCGCACAGAGCGCCGCTGCCACAAGCAGGGTGCCGATACCGACAACCCAGCGCTCATCGAAACGATCCAGTAACTCACCCGCCACCAGCAGCCCCACTATCGGAATCAGCTGCGCGGCAGACACTAACAGGCCAATCTGCAAGACCGACAGGTGCCAGTCCTGTTGAATGAAAATCGCAATTGCGCCAATCCCTTGAACGAAGAAGCACGCACTGGCTTGGGCAATGGTGGCGATCAAGAGGATGACCCAGCGATAGTTTGATTGCTGGCGCGGATTGTCTGTAGCGCTCATAGAACAGTTTCCTGATACAAGGAGGTCAGTCCACAGTCGCCCAGTGGCGTCTGGCGTTGGGTGGCCAGGTATTCCGTCCTGACCAGATCCAGCCCCATTCGATGAATGACGCTTTCCGGAGCCGTTTCTATGCTCGCGCCGTTGGCCGTGACCTGTTCAAGGGCGATATGCAGCAGTTGCAGATTATCGCCCATATGCACACGTCCTTCGTTATCCACGCTGTACGGCGTGTCCTCCATGCCCACACGAAGAATATCGACCTTGCTGTCGGGTTGCGCGGCATAGGTGGCCAGACGTCTGAGCGCACACATTGGCGTGCCTTTCTGTGGCCCTACATCGACAGGCTGGTAATGCAGCTCGGCATGTTGTGGCATGACGGCAGCGCCAACAGTGATGGTCACCTTGCGCTTTATTTCGTTCGGGTTGGCCAGGTCGTATTCAAGGCTCTTGGCAATGTCGACGATATTGCAGAACTCTTCGTAGGTCTCAGGAAACGGCAGGCGGCTCGAAAAACCGAACAGCAGGATGATATTCAACTGCCCCGAACTGCCCAGGCGCAGGGCCGGGTGTTCGACGGCAAATCGCGTCATGCCGTAACTGCGCGTCAGTTGCACCCATTCCACTTCATGGAACAGGCCCAGTTGTTGGCGTGCGGCAATGGCGTTGCGGTAGATCTGGAACTGGATCAACGGCGAGGTACTGCCGTAATCAGCGCCTTTACTTGTAGAGTTTGTTTCCATGGTGGCTTTCACCACGCGGTCAGAGGGCGTGTAGCTGTTGATGTCCTGAGCAAACTGAGCGCTGGACAGGTACTCGATGTCAAACTTCCTCAGCTTTCTTTCCATGTCACAGATGACTTGCAGCTCGATGGCAGCCTGAATCGTCACGAAGTGGGCACCACCAAAGTGCAAAGGCAAGGCACACTGGCTGACGCGCTCCCATTCGCCGAATTTCTTGATGTTGTCTTGTACTTCACGACCATTGCGGCTGGCGCCAAAACTGAGCAGGGTGTCTTTGCAGGCGCGCTGAATGGTGCGGCTGACCGACTGATAAATCTCATTGTCGGTGGTCTGTTCCCGGGTCAGCGGGTTACGCGCGTGGTAGTGATAGTAGCGGCAGCCTGATTCATAGAGTTCGATCGCTTCGTCGACGATCGCTTGTTCGCTGGCATGAATGGTTGCCCCGGTGCAAATAGAGTCCAGCAGTTGATCACCCGTGATGTAATGATTGCGCGGCGTGAACTTGGCGCCCGTGGAAGCGCACCCGAGGATCAATGTCTTATGTGGCGTACTCATCTGCACTTCCTTGTCAAAGTCATTCCATCTGACTGCCATCCGGGCAGCGTCCGCTTTTTAGCAGTACCGCTGACAGATGCCATTGCGGTTTTGGCAAAAGGCGTTGCAACAATGGCAGCGTCGGATGAGTGCGCAGCGCTTTGCCGTGCTGAATCGGTCATGCCATGATGCGGCGTCAACGGATATGGCGAGATTCGCAAGATGAGCGATCTTCGGACTTTGAAAGATTTCCTGGTGCTGGCGCGTATTCTCAGTTTTTCTCAGGCCGCAGAACGTTGCAATGTGACGACCTCAGGGTTGAGCCGACGCATAAACAGTCTTGAAGAGTGGTTGGGCGCACCGGTTTTCGATCGGTCCCGACACCGGCTTGAGCTGACCGATGCAGGCGAACAGTTGCAGGCCGCCGCGCTTGAGGCGGTCGCGTTGCTGGACAACGCCAAAGCCGCAGTCGCCCGCGCCAGAGAGCACAAGCGCTTGCACATTTCCCTGGCTGCCCCGCATATCATGTCCAGGGCCTTCTTCCCTGACTGGCTGCCCAGAGTCCGCAATCAGTCGAGCGCTACACGGTTTTCGATTGACTTCGCCAACTTGCCCGGCTGTTTTCGCGCGTTGTCTGATCGAAAGGCAGACTTCGTCGTCGCCTTTAGCGATGAGGGCAACGGTATCCGTGATTGTTTGTCAGGCGCCGTCGACTTTCAGCAGTTCGACATCCTGACGCTGGGCCATGAGCGCCTGGTCCCGGTCAGTGCCCCTGACATGCTGGGGGCGGCACTGAACAGTCTTGAGCCGGCGAGCGGTGAGGTATCTTATTTGCGCTATCAGCCTGAGTGCTCTCTGGGCTGGGCGCTGGAAAGAAAACTCGATATCGCAAAAAACCTGCCGGTGCTCACTGCCATTCATGACAGCTCGCTGGCCGATGGCTTGCATTCCATGGCGCTTATGGGACTTGGCGTGGCTTGGTTGCCATGGGCAATTGTCATCCAGGACATGGAACGAAAAAGGCTGGTTCGAGCGGGCGGGGAAGAGCATGACATCACCTTGAGTATCGAGCTGATTCGCCTTAAGCAGCCTCTGGAGACTCAGGCAGAGAAGTTCTGGCAGCATCTTTGTGAGATGGACCCGTCAATCAAAAAAAGCCGTCAGGTTCTCAGGGAGGCAGTGCACAGATCCGCGGTAAGCGTCTGATGGGCGCATGCCTAACGGCAACCTCCCGCTGTTGTCCTTGAAATGTCCTGCATCGCAATATCAGCCAATTTCTTGCCCACTCAGGCGAACTTTGCGGGTCGCGCAGGGATCAGTTCCTTGGGGATAAGCCCCATCGGATATCTGGATGGAGGAGAGTGCAGCGTGGCGGTTCAGTTAAAGACCCTGATTCTGTTAGTGGTGCTTTCGTTTGCGGGCAACCTGACCGTGCACGCTGCTGAAGTCCCGGCCCTGCCGCTCGGCGCTGCTGCTGCCGACAAGCCCGATGACAAGGCCGCCTCCGGGCCTGCCGAGAAAACTTCGGTCGAGGAGAAAAAGGAGCCTGAAACCGACAAACCCGCCGAGGCGGAACCGCCAGCCGCTGAAATTCTTGTCGAGGGTGGCCTGCTGGGGGCTCTGAGCAGCAGCATCGACGATGTTCAGCGAGCGCTGAATCTCAACGGCGACCTGGTCGATACCTGGCGGCTGCGTGCAGACCGGGCCGCCACAGAGCTCGACAAACTGGTCAACAAGCCTTCGCAACGCAGCGCCTGGCAGATGGTGGGCGACTTTCTGGTGCTGTCGGTGGTCTGGATCGGTACATTTGTGCTGCTCCATGGTCTGGGGCGCTTTATCGCCAAACGCCTGAACCGGCGAGCCTTCATGAGGACCCGAACGCGCAGTCAGGCGCTGCTCAAGTACGTATTGCCGTTCACGGTTCCAGCGCTGATCTGCCTGCCATTGACCCTGTATGTCAGCCAATTTCTACCGTCTTCGATTGGCCGGGCGCTGGCCTTGTGTTTTGCCTACGCCACCAGCAGCGGTGTGTTTTCGACCTCGGTACTGCTGTGCGTGATTGTCATGTTCAATGCCGGGCACAAGCGTACGGCGGTGAAGATCCTGCGCCGCTACACGCCGACGCCGCTGTTCGTCATCGGCTTTCTGGCGGCGCTCAGCGATGCCCTGACCAGCCCGCAGATCGCCCGGCAGATTGGCAGCAACGTCACGACCAGCATCGCGGTGTTCACTGGCCTGTTTGCCTCTGCGGTGTTCTGTGTGTTGGTTATCCGCATGCGCCGCCCGGTGGCACACCTGATTCGCAACCGGGCGCTGAGCAGCCGTATGCGCCAGCCAGCGCTGCAACAGTCGCTGAAGATCTTCTCCAACCTGTGGAATCTGCCGATCCTGTTGATGATCATGGTTTCGGCAATCAATCTGATCGGCGCTGGCGAGGACAGCCAAGAGACCCTGCGCTGCGCGCTGTTCACAACCTTGTTGCTGATTGCCACGGTGTTTCTCAGTACCGTGTTCCAGCACTTCTTCAAACAGCCCTCGGACCCTGCGGTACGCACCGGCCATGCGTATAAAGCACGCTTGCTCAGCCTGGTGTATGCCTGCCTGCGCATCGTGCTGGCGGTGACCTTCATTGAGGTGTTGGGGCGTATATGGGGCTTTTCGCTGTTCGAGTTCGCCCAGCGCAACAGCCTCGGCAGGGCGATCAGCGATTCGCTGAGCAGTATTGGCCTGATTTTCCTGGTGACCTGGCTGCTCTGGGTGGTCCTTGATACGGCGATTCAGGAAGCGCTCAAGCCGCCGGTCAACCATCGCTCCGGCCGCCAGCCCAGCACCCGGGTCAAGACCATTTTGCCGCTGCTGCGTAATGCGATAAAAATCATCCTCGTGGTGATCTGCGCCATTACCACCATGGCCAACCTGGGCATCAACGTTGCGCCATTACTGGCGGGTGCCGGTGTCGTGGGTCTGGCAATCGGTTTCGGCTCGCAGCAACTGGTGCAAGATGTGATCACCGGCCTGTTCATCATCATCGAAGACACCTTTTCGGTCGGCGACTGGGTGGTGCTCAGCACCGGCCATTCAGGTACGGTCGAAAGCCTGACGATCCGCACGGTGCGCCTGCGTGACGGCAAAGGCTTTGTGCACTCGGTGCCGTTCGGCCAGATCAAGGCAGTCACCAACCAGTCGCGGCAGTTTGCCTACGCGTTCTTCTCGGTGCAGTTCACTTACGACACCGATATTGACGAGGCGCTGGCGCTGATCCGCGAGACCGGTCACTCGATCACCGAAGACATCCTGCTCAAGAACAACCTGCAAGGTCCGCTGGAGGTCTTCGGCGTCGACCGCATGGACCTCAACGGCGTGGTGCTGACCGCGCAGTTCCGCACCTCTTCAGGCGGGCAATACAGCGTTGGCCGAGCCTTTAACGAACGGCTCAAAAAGCGCGTTGACCAGCATCCGCAGGTCCACTTCGCCCAGACTTACCCGCAGATGGTCATGAACCCCGGAGCCGCGCACCGCCCGCCGGCGCTCGAAGGGCCACCAGCCCCTGCTGGCGCATGACCGCAAGGGCCGCGCACAACTGTTGGGCACCGGCGGGCAACGTGTTATGTTTGCAGGCGTTTTGAACCTGATGATTTGATAAAACCGAGACCGAGCCTGCTGACTCTATGCGAATGCGCCTTATGCTGTTGGGCGGCGGGAATGCCCTCGGGCAGGCGCTGATACGACTGGGTGCCGAGGAAGATATCGCGTTCCTCGCACCGCGTCCGCCGCAAGACGGCTGGGACGCAGCCAGCCTCACGCAACTGCTCGACGACACCCGCCCCGACGCCCTGATCAACCTGGCCTATTACTACGACTGGTTCCAGGCCGAAACCGTCAACGAAGCGCGCCTGGACGCCCAGGAACGCTCCGTAGAGCGTCTGGCCGAACTGTGCCAGCATCATGGAATTACCTTGCTGCAACCGTCCAGCTACCGGGTCTTCGACGGCTCGCGAGCGACTGCCTACAGCGAAAAGGACGAGCCGGTGCCGCTGGGCCTGCGCGGCCAGGCACTCTGGCGGATCGAGCAGAGCGTTCGCGCCGCGTGTCCGCAGCATGTGCTGGTACGCTTTGGCTGGCTGCTCGACGACAGCCCGGATGGCGTGCTCGGGCGTTTTCTGAGCCGCGCCAAGGACGCTGAAGAGTTGTTGCTGGCCGACGACCGGCGCGGTAATCCGACCCCCGTCGATGACGCCGCGCGGGTCCTGCTCTCGGTGCTCAAGCAGCTCGACTGCGAGGCACCTCTGTGGGGCACCTATCACTACGCCGGCCACGAAGCCACCACGCCGATTGCCCTGGGCCAGGCGATCCTTACCGAGGCGCGGCTGTTGCACCCGCTGGCCATCGAAGCACCGACCGCACAGGCTCACGCGGCGCGGCCCGATGCAGCTGAAGAGCCGCAGCACGCGGTGCTGGCCTGCAAGAAAATCCTTCATACCTTCGGGATCAAGCCACGCGCCTGGCGCGCCGGGTTGCCCGTTCTGCTAGACCGGTATTATCGACATGTCTGACGCTCCTATCCTGATTACTGGCGGTGCCGGTTTCATCGGCTCACATCTGGCCGACGCCCTGTTGGCAAAAGGTTACTCGGTCAGAATTCTCGACGACCTGTCCACCGGCAAGCGCAGCAACCTGCCACTGGATAACCCCAACGTCGAACTGATCGAAGGTGATGTGGCTGACGCGGCACTGGTCGCACGCGCTGCCGTGGGCTGTCAGGCGGTAGCGCATCTGGCCGCTGTCGCTTCGGTACAGGCTTCGGTGGACGACCCGGTAAAGACGCACCAGAGCAACTTCATTGGCACCCTGAACGTCTGCGAAGCCATGCGCGAGGCGGGCATCAAGCGGGTGGTGTTCGCCTCCAGTGCTGCTGTGTACGGTAACAATGGCGAAGGCGAGCCGATCAGTGAAGACACCCCCAAGGCGCCGCTGACTCCCTATGCCAGCGACAAGCTGTCCAGCGAGCATTACCTGGATTTCTATCGCCGCCAGCATGCGCTGGAGCCGGTGGTGTTCCGCTTCTTCAACATCTTCGGGCCACGCCAGGACCCGTCCTCGCCGTACTCGGGGGTGATCAGCATCTTCGCCGAGCGCGCCACCCAGGGTAAGCCGATCAGCGTGTTCGGCGATGGTGAGCAGACCCGTGATTTCTTCTATGTTGGCGATCTGGTCAAGCTACTGGTTCAGGCACTGGAGCAGCCGACAGTTCAAGAGGGCGCGATCAACGTCGGCCTGAACCAGACCACCTCGCTCAATCAGTTGCTGGCGGCTCTGAAGGATGTGGTTGGCAGCCTGCCAGAGGTGAGCTATCAGCAGGCACGCCCTGGTGATATCCGCCATTCCCGGGCCAATAACCAGCGCCTGTTGCAGCGTTTCACCCTCGAAACGCCGATGCCGCTGACTGACGGCCTGGCCAGGCTGTTGGGGCGCTGAAGCATTTTGAATAGGTATGACGCACGCTGATAACGTGTAGCGTCATACCGTTCTTATCTTATATGTAGTCCTGCATCAGTTTTTATGTAGGACTTTTCTTTATTTGGCGATCAGGTATAGACAGCTCTTGCGCGCGAAGTGAATCTTTTTAAAGATCGCTCTTTTTAAGAGGGATGCTTCATGGAGCATAGAGAGGAGGTGTGCTCGCGTAGACTTCAGCTGGCAGCGTTGCCGGGGAAGTATAAAGTTACAGGTTTTATGGATGGTTACAGTGATTACTATAATGAAGTTACCAAGCATGAGACGTTCTTCGGTAATGCAGGCAACTGGATACTTTTGCTGGGTGCTCTGACTCTTGTGGGTGGCATCTGTTCCGTGTTTTTCGGGGAGCCAACCACCTACGCCAATCCTGGTAAGTTGACCTCATTCCAATTAATGTTTTCTTATCCTGGCTTTTTTGCTCCCATAGGAATCCTTGTCATGTGTATTGGTCAGTGGATTAGCGTGCAGTTGACAGGAAGTTGTATGGGGCCTGAGTCTTATCTTTTATACAACTGGCGGCTGATCCTGCCTGATGGTACCGAGCGTGACGAAAAACTTGCTGTGCGCTGGCTGGATGGCGAGTTTTTTGAAATCGGCTTGAAGCCGGAAGCGGGCTGACGGCGTATTAAAGCCTTGCACAAGCTTATGCTCTTGCAAGGCTTTATTTGAATCAATTACTCAGAACTTGTAACCCACACCCACCATATAAACCCACGGGTCGATATCCACATCCACCTTGGTCTTGCCAACACTCAGCGCTGACGGGCCGTCGACGCTGGCCTTGGTGTCGATGTCCACGTACCACACCGAGGCGTTGAGCATGACGTGATCGGTCAGTTGGTAATCCACGCCCACCTGACCGGCCAGGCCCACCGAGTCCTTGAGCTTGAGGTTGCTGAAGCCCTGGTCCTTGCGGTTACCCGCCAGGTCGGTGTCGAAGAATTTGGTGTAGTTGATGCCCACGCCGACATACGGCTGGAAGGCAGACGAGGCGGCCATTGGGTAGTACTGCAGCGACAGGGTTGGTGGCAGTTGCTTGATATCGGCCAGCTTGCCATCCAGACCTGGGCCGAGGCCATGAACCGAGACGGTGTGGCTGAACGGTGTAGCGGCCAGCAACTCGATACCTACATGCTCGGTCAGCATGTAGGCAAAGGTCAGGCCCAGTTGGTTTTCGCCATCGACCGAGGCTTTGGTGCCGGAAACCTTGCTGCCATCCAGACGCACTTCACCGCTGTCTTCATGCGGGTCGACGTGGGCAACGCCGGCGCGCACGATGAAATCACCGGCCTGGTGAGCATGGGCAACCAGCGGGGCTGCGAGGGCGAATGCACAAAGGGATGCGCACAGCAGGGACTTGTTCATCAAAGGCTCCAGAGCGGTTAAAAAGTCTGGAGCCATGTTAAAAAAGCGTCTGCGTCGCGGTTTTGACTCAGCTCAATGAAAGTGTGATGACACTCAGAGGGTGTCTACAAAATGGCTGTACTCGGCAATACTGCGTTGAAATCGACCTCTCAGGAATCCGACAGTTCGTAGACAAAAATCTTGTCTGCCACCATCTGGTAGCCGGCCTCGGCCAGTTCGCTGCTGGTGTGTTTGGCCTGCATCGGCCCTTCGATCCAGTACGGCTGGTACAGCTCTTCGACCTTCACGCCCAGCTCGCTGGTGACATGCACAATCTGATTGGCCGGTGGCGGTGGTACGTGGATGCAGGCGCCAAAGAACGGCACCAGCAGAAACTCGGTTACCCGGCCTTCCTCGCTGACTTCCAGTGGCACGATATAACCCGGCAGGCGTACCAGTTTGCCGTCCAGCGCTTTGACCACCGGCGCGTCGGGGGCTTGCTGGTGGGCGGCGGGGGCCGATTCCATGCTCAGCGCGTCGGCCATTTTCGACAGGTCATGGATCGGCTGGGTGATTGGCGTCACCGGCGGCGCGTCTGCTGGAATCATGTCGTTCCAGGTCAGCACGCGGGGCTCGGCCGCCCAGGACGACAGGGGGACCGAAAGCAACAGGGCAAGCAGCAGGCGCCGCATGATCAACATCCTCATAAACGAATCGAAAGCCCGTCGGCCAGTGACTGACGATAGGCACGCCAGGCGGGCACCACCCCCATCACCAGCGCAGCGCCCAGAATGCCAGCAAGCAGGCTCCATTCATATTGGCTGGGCGAGGAAAGCGGCAAGTACAGACCGTATTCGGACTGGACGTAACCTTGGGCGGCGGCGATACCGGTATACAACAGCGCAAGCCCAGCCAATACGCCAATCAGGGCCAAGGCAAAGGCTTCCAGAATCAGCAGGCTGGCGACATGCCAGGGGCGTGCGCCCACCGAGCGCAGGATCGCCATTTCCCGGCGCCGCTCGTTGAGGCTGGTCAGGATGGCCGTGAGCATGCCGATCAGCCCGGTCAGCACCACGAACAGCGAGATCACGAACAGCGCTTTCTCAGCCGTGCCCATCAGGCTCCACAGCTCCTGCAAGGCCACGCCCGGCAGGATCGCCAGCAGCGGTTCACCCCGGTACTCGTTGACCTCACGCTGCAGGGTAAAGGTCGAAATCTTGCTGTTCAGGCCGAGCATCATGGCGGTGATCGCCGTGGGCGTCAGGTCCATATTGCGCGCCTGGTCGGCGGAGATTTGCTGGTTGCCGCGCGCGGGTACGCCGTTGTGCCAGTCGATGTGAATCGCCTCCATGCCGCCGAGGCTGATGTGCAGGGTGCGGTCCACCGGCGTGCCGGTGCGCTTGAGAATGCCCACCACGGTAAAGGGCTTGTCGTCGTGCTTGACCAGGCTGATGGTGGCCACGCCATGGGCCAGCACCAGTTTGTCGCCCAACTGGTAATGCAGCGCCTCGGCCACCTCGGCGCCCAGCACCACCTCGAAAGGGTCGGTCTGGAAGGCGCGGCCCTGGGCCAGTTCCAGCGGTTGCTGGCGGCCGTAGCGATAGTGCTCGAAGTACGCCTCGCTGGTGCCCATCACCCGATAGCCGCGGTGCGAGTCGCCCAGGGAAATCGGAATTGCCCACTTCACCTGACGATGCTGGGCGAAGTGTTCGAAGCTCTCCCAGCGAATATTGTTGGTCGCGTTGCCAATGCGGAACACCGAGTACAGCAGCAGGTTGACCGAGCCGGAGCGGGCGCCAACGATCAGATCAGTACCGCTGACGGTGCTGGCGAAGCTGCTGCGGGTCTCGGTGCGTACCCGTTCCACGGCCAGCAGCAGGCACACCGACAAGGCGATGGCGAAGGCGGTCAGAAACGCGGTGAAGCGGCGGTTGGCCAGGCTGGCCATGGCCAGGCGAAACAGATACATCTCAATTCTCCACGGCGGCGGCGCGATTGAGTTCGGCCAGCGACAGGCTGCGGTCGAACAGCGGCGCCAGGCTTTGGTCATGGCTGACGAACAGCAGGCTGGAGCCGGCGGCGCGGCACTCGGCGAACAGCAGTTGCAGGAAGGCCTCGCGGGCGTCGGCGTCCAGCGCCGAGGTCGGCTCGTCGGCGATTACCAGCTCCGGCTGGCCGATCAATGCGCGGGCGGCGGCGACCCGCTGTTGCTGGCCGATCGACAGCGAGTCGGCGCGACGTTCCTGCAAGGTCGCATCGTGCAGGCCCAGATGGCTCAGCAGCTCGCTGGCGGCCTTGGCCACTGACCCATGACGCTGGCTGGCGCGACCTGCACGGACTTTGGAAAAGTGGCAGGGCAGTTCGACGTTCTCCCGCACCGACAGAAACGGCAGCAGGTTGAACTGCTGAAAAATATACCCGGTGTGGTCGACCCGGAAGCGGTCGCGAGCGGCGGCTGACAGCCCGGTCAGCTCTTGCCCCAACAGCCGGACACTGCCGCTGACTGGCGTCTGCACACCGCCCAGCAGGCCCAGCAGAGTGGTTTTGCCGCTGCCACTGGGGCCTTTGAGAAACAGTGTTTCGCCAGCCTCCAGACGAAAAGCCGGGATGTCCAGCAACTGTGGTTGACCGGGCCAGTTAAAGCCCAGTTCGCTCAGCTCGATAAGTGCCTGGTTCATGCCCTGACTCTCAAATGGGGAAAACGAAACGACCGGGCAAGCCCGGTCGCTGATACAGCCACAGACTCAGAACTTGACGCTCGGATTGGCTGCGATGACCTCGGCACCGGACTGGCCGCCAGGAGAAATCAGCTGCACCTGGAGCTTCTTGGTGTCAGGGAAGGTCTTGAAGACCTGGCTCAGGTCAAGTTTCTTCAGAATCGCCGGTGCATCGCAAGTGAAGATGTAGTTGGCGTGGATCTCACTGTGCTCATGCTCGCCGCCCTCGGCCGGTTTTGCGTGATCGTGATCCTTGGCGTGGTCATGGTCATCTGGCTTGTCGCCGAACAGCGGGCTTTCCAGCTTCACCGAACGGGCCGAGCAATGGGCGGCTTCAGAGATGCTGAACAGCGCGTTGGGCTTGAGCAGATATTCGCGGGCCTTGGCGACTTTGGCTTTGTCTTCAGCGCTGCTCGGGGCGTGCTCGAAGCCGACGATGTTCATCGCCGGGCTTTCGAATTGCACTTGCAGCGTCTTGCCTTCAAGTACCACATCCAGGCGACCGACGCCGTGTTCGTGGGCGCCCAGGCTGCCGTGGTCGTGCTCATGGTCATGATCGTGCTCCGCTGCGGCCTGGGCGAAAGCCAGCGGCAACAGGGCGAAGGGCAGGGCGAGCAACAGACGGCGCATAACGGACTCCGGCGGGATGACTTGAAATGTAATGTAATCTTATAACAGAGGTCGGCGATGATAGCGGTTTTTTTTGCCGCTGCCGAGGGCAGCTGTGGGAGCATGCGTATCTGATTGTTGGAAGGGGCAGACCATGCTGCGGATTCGCGGAAGCATCGGCCAGTGGCCGGTGGACCTTGAGATTGAAATGGATGAAGGCGATTGGGCGAGGTTGTTTGCCGGGATCGGCACCGCGCAGCCAGGCAATGGCCAGCAGGTTGCGACGCCCGAGGACGCCCGGCCTACGGCGACCAGCCAGCCGCTCAACCAGGACGACCGGCTGTGGCAACAAGCGCAACAGCTGCTGCAACAAGCCGGTGCATTGAGCGGCCCGGACCTGCTCGGGCAACTTGAAAGCCTGGCCGGCAGCGCCGCAGCGGCCAAGCGCTTGCTGGTGCGGCTACGCCACAACGCCCAGGTCAAGGTCGAAAGCGGCGCTGATGCGCCGCTGTACAGCTGGGTTCAATAAAGTGCGGCGAACAGCTTGCGACGGTAGGTCGTGACCAGAGGGTGGTCATTGCCGAGCAGATCGAACACTTGCAGCAAGGTCTTGTGCGGCAGGCCTTCGCTGTAACCACGGTTGCGGACAAACAGCTTGAGCAAGCCTTCGAGTGCCGCCTCGTACTGCTGGCGCGCCAGTTGCTGGACGGCCAGCTGGTAAGCGGCTTCGTCGTCCTGCGGGTTCTGCGCCAGGCGGCTCTTGAGCTCAGCGCTTTGCGGCAGTTGCGCGGCCTGGCCGAGGAAGGTCAATTGCGCTTTGGCACCGGCCAGTTCGGCCTTGTGTGCATCGTCGCTGTTGACCGCATCCAGTACGGTGCGTGCCTCGCCCAGTTCACCGCGTTCAGCCAGGCAGCGTGCATACAGGATCAGACCCTTGGCGTTGCTGTTGTCCTCACTGAGCAGCACCTTGAGCTGCGCTTCGGCTTCGGCAAACCGGCTTTCGGCAAACAGTTGCCCGGCCAGTTGCAACGGGTCGGCAGCCGCCGGTGCCGGCAGTTGCACGTGCGGCTCCAGGAATTTGCGGATTTCCGACTCCGGTTGCGCACCGGCAAACCCGTCGACCGGCTGGCCGTCCTTGAACAGCACGATGGTTGGCAGGCTGCGGATGCCGAAGCGGCCGACGATTTCCTGTTCGATGTCGCAGTTGACCTTGGCCAGTATCAGATTGCCCTGATAGCCCTCGGTGATCTGTGCCAGCAGCGGCATCAGTACCTTGCATGGCGCGCACCACTCGGCCCAGAAATCGACCAGTACCGGTTGCTGGAAGGACTTCTCGATGACCTGTTGATCGAAGGTGGCGACGGTTACGTCGTAGATATAAGGCGTGTCCTGGCTCATTGCGCGTCTCGCATCTCGGGATGCTGCCAACTATAAAGGTCACAAGGCATTGCTGAAAGCTGTGTGCTCCGAGCGGCTGGCGTGATACAGGCTGACATGGCGAAATTCATGGGGCTCGGCCAGGTCCGGCAAGGTCAGCGCCTGCAGGCTGGCCAGGCGCTGGTAGGACCGATGCTGAAAGTCGCGCACCCGTGAGTCAGCCACCAGTGCCTGGCGACCACGGCTGAGAAAATGATCCAGCAGTGGCAGGTTGGCGCGGTCGTAGAGCACGTCAGCGACCAGAATCAGGTCGAAGCGGTCGGCCTCGGCAAAGAAGTCTGTCGAGTAACTGAGCTTCACGTCATTGAGTGCGGCGTTGGTTCGGCAGGCATGAAGGGCCAGCGGGTCAAGGTCGCAAGCGACCACCTCCAGCGCCCCCGCCTTGGCCGCAGCAATGGCCGCCACTCCGGAGCCAGAGCCGAAATCCAGCACCCGCTTGCCGGCCACCCAGTGCGGCTGTTCGGCGAGAAAGCGCGCCAGTGCCAGGCCGCTGGCCCAGCAGAAACCCCAGTAGGGCGGCTCTTCGAGAATGCGCCGGGTTTCTTCTGGGCTGAATGCCCGGTCCATGTTCTGCTCGTCGATCAGCCACAGGCTCAGGTCGGTGCCCGGCAGCGGCGTGACCACCAGCCGGGCATCGCCGAGCAATTGGCTTAATGCGTGTTGCAGGGCCTTCACGGTGCCTTGACGAGTTGCAGCGGGCCGAGTGCCTGGGTATTGGGCTGCTCGATGCGCAGCGCAGGCAGATGCAGGATCAACTGGCCGGACTGGCTGGCACGCCCGCGCAGCTCGACCCGCGCGCCGACCGGGAACGCCTCGGGGTTGAAGCGCACCTGGAACGGCAGCGACTGGCCGTTGCCCTGGAGTTTGGTACTGGCCAGCAGTTTTTGCGGCCGGCCGCGCTCATCGATCACCAGAATCGCCAGTTCGACTTCTGCGCCTGCCGGGATGCCCAGCAACTGGCCGCTCAATTCACGCTGGTGCGGTAGTAGCGGGCCTGGACCTTCCGGCTTCTTGACGACGGCTGGCGCCGGGCGGGCCGGGGTCGGCTCCGGTGCTTCATTGCTGCTGCAGGCGCCCAGCAGTGCAACCAGGCCGAGCACGGCGAAATGTCTTGGTGACATGAATACTCCAGCTAAAACAGTGGAGGAGCACGCAACGGCTCCGGCATCGGGTAAACGTGACGGCAGTTTCATATTGCCGTGGCGCTGTGTCCAGCGCTCTGAGTCTTGTCTTGGCGACGAGATGCGCTACCATGGCGCTCCCCTTTTTCAGTGGCTTGCCACCATGCACTGTCCCTTCTGCGCTGCCAATGACACCAAAGTCATCGACTCGCGCCTGGTTGCCGAAGGCGAGCAGGTCCGTCGCCGTCGCGAGTGTCTGGCCTGCGGCGAGCGTTTTACCACCTTCGAGACCGCCGAACTGGTCATGCCGCGGCTGATCAAGCAGGACGGCAGACGCCAGCCTTTCGATGAAGAAAAACTGCGGGCCGGCATGCAGCGGGCGCTGGAAAAGCGTCCTGTCAGTGTTGAACGCCTGGAAGCGGCGCTGGTGCATATCAAGCACAAGCTGCGAGCGACCGGCGAGCGTGAGCTCAAGTCGTTGGTGGTGGGTGAGCTGGTCATGGGCGAGTTGCAAAAACTCGATGAGATTGCCTACATCCGTTTTGCCTCGGTGTACCGGCGCTTTCAGGACCTCAACGAATTTCGCGAAGAGATCGAGCGCCTGGCTCGTGAGCCGGGCAAGGAATGAGCGCGCAGCAAGCGGTACTCGATGCAGGCTACATGGCTCGCGCGCTGGAGCTGGCACGCAAGGGGCGTTACTCCACCCATCCCAACCCGCGGGTCGGTTGCGTGATCGTGCGCGATGCTCAGGTGGTGGGCGAAGGCTGGCATGTCCGGGCCGGTGAGCCGCATGCCGAAGTGCATGCCCTGCGTCAGGCCGGCGAACAGGCCCGTGGGGCCACCGCCTATGTCACTCTTGAACCGTGCAGTCATCATGGCCGCACCCCACCGTGCGCCGACGCATTGGTCAAGGCTGGCGTGGGCCGGGTGGTGGCGGCGATGCAGGACCCCAATCCGCAAGTGGCCGGGCGTGGCTTGCAGCGTCTGCACGACGCCGGTATAGAGGTCCACAGCGGTGTGCTGCAAGCCGAGGCGCGTGAGCTGAACAAAGGCTTTATCAAACGCATGGAAAGCGGTCTGCCTTATGTGCGGGTCAAGCTGGCCATGAGCCTGGACGGGCGCACGGCGATGGCCAGCGGCGAAAGCCAATGGATCACCGGTCCCGAGGCGCGTGCCGCCGTCCAGCGTTTGCGCGCCCGATCGAGCGTAGTGCTCAGCGGTGCCGACACCGTACTCACCGACAACGCACGGCTGACAGTGCGCCCCGAACAACTGGCTCTCGACCCTGAGCAGACCGCTCTGGCCGCCAGCCGGGCACCATTGCGGGTCCTGGTCGATGGCCGCTTGCGAGTGCCGCTGGACACCGCTTTCTTCCAGGCTGGCCCGGCGCTGGTGGCGGCTTGGGCGGGCGCCGATGCCGTGGCGCGCTATCAGGCGCAGGGCCATGAATTGCTCAGCCTGCCCGCTGCGCAGGGGCATGTCGATTTACGCGCTTTGCTGCTTGAGCTGGGCGCGCGCGGTGCCAATGAAGTGTTGGTCGAGGCCGGCCCGCGACTGGCCGGGGCCTTCGCTCAGCTTGGCCTGGTCGACGAATACCAGATCTTCATCGCCGGCAAGTTCCTCGGCTCCAGCGCCAGGCCGTTGCTGGATCTGCCGTTGTCGCGAATGGATGAAGCCCTGGAGCTCAATATCGTGAAAATGCGTGCAGTCGGCAGCGATTGGCACGTCATTGCTCTGCCTGCGCCCAGACGCGGCGTATAATTTCCGGCTTTGCCCTGGCGCCTGTTGGCGTGCAGCCTGTTCCTGCGGAGGATCCCCATGTTTACCGGCATCATCGAATCGATCGGCAGCATCCGTGCCCTGACTCCCAAAGGCGGCGACGTTCGGGTGTATGTGGAGACCGGCAAACTCGACCTGAGCGACGTCAAGCTCGGCGACAGCATCGCGGTCAACGGCGTGTGCCTGACCGCGGTTGAACTGCCAGGCGACGGTTTCTGGGCTGATGTCAGCCGCGAAACCCTCGATGTCACCGCATTCGTCGACCTCAAGACCGGCAGCCGGGTCAACCTGGAAAAGGCCCTGACCCCTAGCTCACGGCTGGGCGGCCACTTGGTCAGCGGTCACGTCGATGGTGTGGGCGAGATCGTTTCGCGTGAAGAAAACGCCCGGGCGATCCAGTTCCGCGTGCGTGCGCCGCGTGAGCTGGCCAAATACATCGCCCACAAAGGCTCGATCACTGTCGATGGCACCAGCCTGACCGTCAATGCAGTGCATGGCGCCGAGTTCGAGCTGACCATCGTGCCGCACACCCTGGCCGAGACCATCATGGCTGACTACCGCCCGGGGCGTAAGGTCAACCTTGAAGTCGACCTGCTGGCGCGTTATCTGGAGCGCCTGCTGTTGGGCGACAAGGCCGCCGAACCGACCCAGGGCGGTATCACCGAAAGCTTTCTGGCCGCCAACGGCTACCTGAAATCCTGAATTAAGGGGGTGCCGCGTGGCGCTCAACACGATTGAAGACCTGATCGAAGACATTCGTCAGGGCAAGATGGTCATCCTCATGGATGACGAAGACCGCGAGAACGAAGGCGACCTGATCATGGCCGCCGAATGCGTCAAGCCTGAGCACATCAACTTCATGGCCCGCTACGCGCGCGGCCTGATCTGCATGCCCATGAGCCGCGAGCGTTGTGAAACGCTCAAGCTGCCGCTGATGGCGCCGCGCAACGGTTCTGGCTTCGGCACCAAGTTCACGGTGTCCATCGAAGCCGCCGAAGGCGTGACCACCGGCATCTCTGCGGCCGACCGTGCGCGCACTGTGCAGGCGGCAGCGGCCAGGGATGCCAAGGCTGAAGACATCGTCAGCCCCGGCCATATCTTCCCGCTGATGGCCCAGCCTGGCGGCACCCTGGCGCGTGCCGGGCACACTGAGGCCGCCTGCGACCTGGCGCGGATGGCCGGTTTCGAGCCGTCCGGGGTGATCTGCGAAATCATGAACGACGACGGCACCATGTCGCGTCGCGCCGAGCTGGAAGCTTTCGCCCTTGAACATGACATCAAGATCGGCACCATTGCCGACCTGATTCACTATCGCATGACCCACGAACGTACCGTTCAGCGGATTGCCGAGCAGCCGATGGACAGCGAAGTGGGGCACTTCAACCTGGTGACCTACCGTGATTCGGTCGAAGGCGAAGTGCATCTGGCCCTGACCCTGGGCAAGATCTGCGCCGAAGAGCCGACTCTGGTGCGGGTCCATAACATGGACCCGCTGCGCGACCTGCTGCTGGTCAAACAGCCCGGCCGCTGGAGCCTGCGCGCCGCCATGGCAGCCGTGGCAGAGGCCGGCAGCGGTGTCGTGCTGCTGCTCGGTCACCCGCTTGATGGCGATGTGCTGTTGGCGCATATTCGGGAAACCGCCGGGCAACAGCCGATCAAGTTGCCGAGCACTTACAGCACGGTGGGCGCCGGTTCGCAAATCCTGCGCGACCTCGGTGTGCGCAAGATGCGCCTGATGAGTTCGCCAATGAAGTTCAATGCGATATCCGGTTTTGATCTGGAAGTTGTAGAATACGTGCCATCGGAATGACAACTCGCGCGCAGATAGAGCAAAAACCCAGGTTTTTGCCGTCTGCGCGTCGTGCTTTTTGATTGATGACCTAATGGGCACCTCGAAAAATGTAGGCGAGGCAGTCAGCGCAAGGCGAGAACCGGCGAGAAAGCGGAGTTTACGGGGTGTAAATGAGCATTTTGAGCCGGTTTTCAATGCTGCGATGGCAACGCAGGTAGTTTTTAGAGGTGCCCTGACATTTTCAATGTTCGCCACTGAGGCGAACCCGCTCTTTATACGGGACTCAAGCGCATGACCCTGAAGACCATCGAAGGTACCTTCATCGCACCACAAGGCCGCTACGCCCTTGTGGTTGGCCGTTTCAACAGTTTCGTAGTGGAAAGCCTGGTGAGCGGTGCTATCGATGCGCTGGTTCGCCACGGCATCAAAGAAAGCGACATCACCATCATCCGCGCGCCGGGTGCCTTCGAAATCCCGCTGGTCGTACAGAAAGTCGCCCAGCGCGGCGAATTTGCCGCCATCGTTGCTCTGGGCGCGGTGATTCGCGGTGGTACCCCGCACTTTGAATACGTGGCCGGCGAATGCGTCAAGGGCCTGTCCCAGGTCTCCATGGAGTTCGGCGTACCGGTTGCCTTCGGCGTGTTGACTGTCGACACCATCGAGCAAGCCATCGAGCGTTCCGGCACCAAGGCCGGTAACAAAGGCGCTGAAGCGGCCTTGTCGGCTCTGGAAATGGTCAGCCTGCTGGCGCAGTTGGAGGCCAAGTGATTTCCGACGAAAGCGACAAGTTCAACCCGCGCGAACCCAAGTCACCGGACGTCGCCAAGAGCAAGTCCGCCAAGCGCCGCGAAGCACGGCAACTGGCGACCCAGGCGTTGTACCAGTGGCAGATGGCCGGTCATTCGCTGAACGAGATCGAAGCGCAGTTTCGCGTCGATAACGACTTCAGCAATGTTGACGGCGGTTATTTCCGCGAACTGCTGCACGGCGTGGCCAGCCACAAGGGCGAGATCGACACCGCGCTCAAGCCGTGCCTGGACCTGACCATCGAAGAACTCGACCCGGTTGAACTGGCCGTGCTGCGGCTGTCCACCTTCGAACTGCTGCGTCGCATCGACGTGCCGTATCGCGTGGTGATCAACGAAGCGATCGAACTGGCCAAGGTCTACGGCTCCACTGACGGCCACAAGTTCGTCAACGGTGTGCTGGACAAACTGGCGCCAAGCCTGCGTGCTGCTGAAGTCAAAGCTCACAAGCGCTGATCGGCTTGTCGATAAGGCAGGCTGTCATGGGTGAGTTTGAACTGATCCGTCACTACTTCGCCGCCGCGCCCTGTGCGCGGCCCGGCGAGTCGGTCGCGCTGGGCATCGGTGACGATTGCGCCTTGCTCAGCCTGGCGGCGGGCGAGCAACTGGCGGTGTCTACCGACACCCTGGTGGCCGGGGTGCACTTTCCGGTTGTCTGTGATCCGTTCCTGCTTGGCCAGCGCGCCCTGGGTGTTTCCGCCAGCGACCTGGCGGCGATGGGCGCCCGGCCGATTGGCTTCACCCTCGCGCTGACCCTTCCTGACTTCACGGCCGACTGGCTCAAAGCCTTTGCCGAAGGTCTCAATCGGATGGCCGAAGACTGCGGGCTGCGCCTGATCGGTGGCGACACCACCCGTGGCCCGCTGAGCCTGACCCTGACAGTTTTTGGCGCTGTGCCTGGCGGCCAGGCGCTGACCCGTGGCGGCGCGCAGATTGGCGAGCTGCTGTGTGTCGGCGGGGCGTTGGGCGATGCGGCGGGCGCCTTGCCGCTGGTGCTGGGCGAGCGCAGCACTGAGCCTGCTGTCAGCGAGCCACTGCTGGCCCGCTACTGGTCGCCACAACCGCAGTTGGCGCTGGGTATGGCCCTGCGCGGCAAGGCCACGGCCGCGCTGGATATTTCCGACGGCTTGCTGGCCGACTGCGGGCATATCGCCAAGGCGTCAGGCGTGCGCCTGCTGGTTGAACGCGACTGTTTGCCGATGTCCAGTGCACTGCTCGACCTGTTGGGCGACGTTGCTGCGCAACAGGCAGCCCTGAGCGGCGGTGACGATTATGTCCTGGCTTTTACTCTGCCAGCCCCTCAGTTGGCCGGCTTGCAAGCCGCTGGTTGGCCGATCACTGTCATCGGTCAGGTGACTGCCGGCGAAGGCGTTGCGCTGATCGACCGAGACGGCCAGGACATCACCCCGGCAGTGCGCGGTTATCAACATTTTCGAGATTCACAGTGAATAACAATCCCGACAAGATTTCTGCCGAGTACGTGCCGCCTTCGGTATGGACCAACCCTTGGCATTTCATGGCGTTTGGTTTCGGTACCGGAACCCTGCCCAAGGCACCGGGCACCTGGGGTTCGCTGATCGCCCTGCCGTTCATTCCGCTGTGGCAGATGCTGCCGGGCTGGGGCTACGGCCTGATGCTGGCGATCACCCTGATCTTCGGTTGCTGGCTGTGTGGCAGAGTCGCCGATGATCTGGGCGTGCACGATCATGAAGGCATCGTCTGGGATGAGATTGCCGGCATGTGGATCACCCTGTGGCTGGTTCCCGAGGGCTGGCACTGGCTGCTCGCAGGTTTTGTGCTGTTTCGGTTTTTCGACATTCTTAAACCCTGGCCCATTTGCTGGTGCGACCGGAATATCCAGGGCGGCACCGGCATCATGTTCGACGACGTACTGGCCGGTGTGATGGCCTGGTTGTCGCTACAAGGGCTGGTGTGGATCGTCGACTTAATCTAGTTTTCTGATATTGACGTACGAAAATTCGGCATAAGCGAGTGTCAAACCTGCTGTTACAATGCCGGCTTGCCTGATTTCACATTTAGGAGCACAGGGTGCCCGTCGTTTTTGTCGCCGCTTCCAAATTGCCCACGCCTTTTGCGCAATTCACCATGCACGGCTTTCTTGAGTCGGCCACCGGGCGTGAACACGTTGTCCTGAGCCTTGGCGAGATCGCCGATGGCGCGCCTGTGCTCGGCCGGGTGCATTCCGAATGCCTGACAGGTGATGCGTTGTTCAGCCAGCGTTGCGATTGCGGCTCCCAGCTCGAAGCAGCCCTGCGGGCGATTGCTGAAGAAGGCCGTGGTGTGTTGCTGTATTTGCGCCAGGAAGGCCGAGGTATTGGCCTGATGAACAAGATCCGCGCCTATGAGCTGCAGGATGGTGGTGCCGATACCGTCGAGGCCAACGAGCGCCTGGGCTTTGCCGCCGACATGCGTGAGTACGGCATCTGCCTGCCGATGCTTGAGCACCTTGGCGTGGAGTCGCTACGGCTGATGACCAATAACCCGCGCAAGGTCAAGGCGCTGACCGACATGGGCATCAAGGTTGCCGAGCGGGTGCCGCTGCACACCGGGCGCAATCCGCATAACAAGCTGTACCTGGCTACCAAGGCCGGCAAGCTGGGCCATATGATGGGCAATGAGCATCAGAGCGAGGTCGATCCGGCGTGACCCGGGGCGAGGTGTATCAGCGACTGGAGCTGGCCTGGTGGCGGCAACTGGGCCTGACCCTTGCGCCGCTGCTGCTCGCCTGCCTGTTCTTCAAGGCTTCGGAGCCGGGGATCATGGCGTTGCTGTTGTTTGCAATGGGCGCTGGGTCGTTGTTGATCAGCGTCAGGACCCATGGCGTTGCTGTTGTTTGCAATGGGCGCTGGGTCGTTGTTGATCAGCGTCAGGACCCATGGCGTCTACAAGCGTGCGCTGGAAACCACCCGTACTCACCTGGATACACCGCAGGAACCCGCTGCCTGGCTGAACCTGGCGGCGGTGCGGCGTATCGCGTTTCTGGCGGCCAGTACCCCGGCGTGGTTTGCGGCGATTGGCGTGTTGTTCAGCCTGAACGCCGCGCTGGTGTTCCTGCTGGCGTTTGCCAGTATCGGATTGTTGTTCCTGTACCGTATTCCACGTCTGGTGCCGCCGCAGCCTGCGGCCTAAGCGGTAATGATCGATACACCGAACCGGATCGTTCGCGGCTGAAGCCGCTCCTGCAAGGTTTGTGAAACCGTAGGAGAGGCCGGGCGGCGATCCGCTTCAGCCGCGAAGGCGTCAGTTACCCATCAACTCCAGGCGCCGCGCAATCGCCGCCGCGATCCCTTCGGCATCCAGGCCGCATTCAGCCAGCATTTGCGCCGGCTTGGCGTGCTCTACATAGGTGTCCGGCAGCCCCAGATGCAGTACCGACTTGAGAATATTGGCCTGGGCGAGGAATTCGCTGACCGCAGCGCCAGCGCCACCCATCACCGAGTTCTCCTCGACAGTCACCAACAGCTCATGACCAGCAGCGATTTCGCGCAGCAGCGCTTCGTCCAGCGGTTTGACGAAGCGCATGTCGACCACTGTCGCATCAATCGGCTCAGCGGCTTTTAGCGCGTCGGCCAATTGCACGCCAAACACCAGAATCGCTACGCCGTTACCCTGGCGACGGATCACACCCTTGCCAATCTCGATCGGCGCCAGACCCGCCTCGATGGCGGCGTTCGGACCGGTGCCGCGTGGATAGCGCACCGCCGCCGGGCCTTCGTGCAGGTAGCCGGTGGTCAACATCTTGCGCAGCTCGTTCTCATCGCTCGGGGTCATGATCAGCATGCCCGGGATGCAGCGCAGGTAAGACAGGTCGAAACTGCCGGCGTGGGTCGGGCCGTCTTCACCCACCAATCCTGCGCGGTCGATGGCAAACAGCACATCGAGGTTTTGCACCGCCACGTCATGCACCAACTGGTCATAACCGCGTTGCAGGAAGGTCGAATAGATCGCCACGACCGGCTTGCTGCCCTCGCAGGCCATGCCGGCGGCCAGGGTCACTGCGTGTTGTTCGGCAATCGCCACGTCGAAATAACGCTGCGGGAAACGCTCGGCGAAATCCACCAGGTCAGAGCCTTCCTTCATGGCCGGGGTGATGCCCACCAGCCGCTGGTCCTGGCTGGCCATGTCGCATATCCACTGGCCGAACACTCCGGCGTACTTCGGCCCACCGGGCTTCTTGGGCGCGGCGGCCGGAGCGTCCAGCGGGTCGAGTTTGGTAATCGCGTGATAACCGATGGGGTCGACTTCCGCCGGGGCGAAGCCCTTGCCCTTTTTGGTGACCACATGCAGGAACTGCGGCCCCTTGAGGTCGCGCATGTTGCGCAGGGTAGCGACCAGGGTCGGCAGGTCGTGGCCGTCGATCGGGCCGATATAGTTCCAGCCCAGCTCTTCGAACAGCGTGCCAGGCACCAGCATGCCCTTGGCGTATTCTTCGGTACGACGGGCGATTTCCCAGGCACCGGGCAGGCGCGACAGCACTTTTTTGCTGCCTTCGCGCATGCTGGTGTACGTGCGGCTGGAGAGGATCTTGGCCAGGTAGTTGGACAGGCCGCCGACGTTGCGCGAGATCGACATGTCGTTGTCGTTGAGGATCACCAGCATGTCGGCGTTGACTTCCGGTGCATGGTTCAACGCTTCGAAGGCCATCCCGGCGGTCAGCGCGCCGTCGCCGATCACGGCAATCGACTTGCGCTCGATGCCTTGCAGACGAGCGGCAACGGCCATGCCCAGCGCGGCGCTGATCGAGGTGCTGGAGTGGCCGACGCCGAACGTGTCGTACTCGCTTTCGCTGCGCCGCGGGAATGCCGCAATGCCGTCCTTCTGGCGCAGGCTCAGCATGCGCTGGCGACGGCCGGTGAGGATCTTGTGCGGATAGGCCTGATGACCGACGTCCCAGACCAGGCGGTCATCGGGCGTGTCGAATACGTAATGCAGGGCGATGGTCAGTTCGATGACACCCAGACCTGCGCCAAAGTGGCCGCCGGTCTGGCCTACGCTGTAGAGCAGTTCAAGGCGCAGTTCATCGGCCAGGGTTTCCAGCTCGGCTTCGCCGAGGCGGCGCAGGGCGTCCGGTGTGCCAGCACGGTCGAGCAACGGCGTGACGGGGCGCTCGCGGGGAATCTCTTTGAACGTCTTGGGCATCAGGCGAATCGTTATAAGTAGAAGACGCGGCAGTTTACATCAAGCATGGCAGGCTGCCCATGAAGCGCGTCGTGGATGAGTAATGCTGTACGTTTCGACGTGGCAGATCAGTATTGATTCGCTAGCGGGAAACATACGGCGACAGGCGGTGCCAGTCAGTTACGTCGCTCGACAATGTACTGGGCCAGCGCGCGCAACGGTTCGGCGGCCGCGTCGAATGGTCGCAGGGCTTCAAGTGCCTGGTCACGCAGCTCCAGAGCATAGGCCTTGGCGGCGTCCAGCCCCAGCAATGCAGGGTAGGTCGGCTTGTCGCGGGCGATATCGGCGCCTTGGCGTTTGCCCAGCGTTGCCGTGTCGCTCTCTACATCGAGAATGTCGTCCTGAACCTGAAAAGCCAGACCGACGGCGCGCGCGTAGACCTGCAAGGCCGCCAGCCGCTCGCTGTCGGCGTGGCCGCTGGCCAGCGCGCCGAGGCGTACGCTGGCTTCGATCAGGGCGCCGGTCTTGTGCCGGTGCATGTTCTCCAGTGCAGCCTGATCAAGCTTCAGCCCCACCGAACCCAGGTCGATGGCCTGGCCGCCGACCATGCCGGCGGGACCGGCGGCACGGGCCAGGGTCTCGACCATCTGCAGGCGGATTTGCGCATCGCGCACGTTCAGTTGCGGGTCGGTCAGGGCGCTGAACGCCAGGCTTTGCAGGCCGTCGCCGGCGAGAATCGCGCAGGCTTCGTCGAAGGCCTTGTGGGTCGTTGGCTGGCCGCGCCGCAGGTCATCATCGTCCATGGCTGGCAGGTCGTCATGGACCAGCGAGTAGGCGTGAATCAGTTCCACCGCACAGGCTGCGCCATTGGCGTGTTCCGGGATGCCGCCCATGGCCTCGCAGGCCGCGTAGGCCAATAGCGGGCGAACCCGTTTACCGCCGTTCATCACGCTGTAGCGCATTGCCGCATAGATGCGGTCCAGCTCGGCGGCCGGGGCCTTGAACAGCGGTTCCAGAGCACGGTCCACGCGGGCCTGGCTCAGCGCTTGGTAGGTTGCGATCATTGCGCTTGATCCGCTTGGAGTGAGTCACTTTCAAACGGTGCTTCGGCCAGTTCGCCATCACGCTCAAGCAGGATCTGGACCTTCTGTTCGGCCTGGGCCAGCGCACTCTGACAATCGCGGGTCAGGCGCACGCCTTGTTCGAACGCCGTCAGGGAGTCCTCCAGCGACAACTCGCCATTTTCCAGACGCTCTACCAGCGTTTGCAGATCGGCGAGAGACTGTTCGAAATCCAGTGCAGCTTTCTTGCGAGCCATGAGCTATTTCCGGTCAGGGTGAACCGGCGCGACACTAGCAGAGCCGCGCCATCGGGGCAAATTGCACAGCCGGGCGAACCGCTGTCAGCCAGCAGTCGCAAAAGGGCGCCTCTAAAAACGTAGGCGATGGCGCGCGTAGCGCCGCAGGCGCCCAGCCAGCAGGTAGTTTTTAGAGGTGTCCAAAGCCGGCCTGCAAATCAGCGATCAGATCATTGGGATTTTCCAGGCCGATCTGCAAGCGCAGCACCTGCCGGCTACGGCCATCAGTAAACAGGTAGACCTCGCTGACCAGGCTTTCGAAGCCGCCCCACGAATAACCGATGCCAAATAACTGCAGGGCGCTGACAAAACGGTCGGTGGTGCCTGCCGCATCGCTGTTGAATTCAAAGCTGAGCAGGCCATTGCAGCCGTGGAAGTCGCGTTGCCACAGGGCATGACCTGGGTGCTCCGGCAACGCCGGGTACATGACCTGCGCGACCTGGGGCTGGGCCTGGAGCCATTGCGCCACCTGCAAGGCATTGCGCTCATGCATGGCCAGCCGTGCGGCCAGGCTGCGGGCACCGCGCAGCACCAGATAGGCGTCGTCCGGGCTGACGGTACTGCCCATGGCAATCTGCATGGTCTTGAGGGTCTCGAAGTGCGCTTGGGTGGTGCTGACGCTGCCCATCATCACGTCCGAATGGCCGGCCACGTATTTGGTCAGGGCCATCAGCGAGATATCTGCGCCCAGTTCCAGTGGCTTGAACAGCACCCCCGAACCCCAGGAGTTATCCACCGCCAGCAACAGCTCGCGGGTTTTACACAACCGGGCCAGGGCCGGCAGGTCGCACAGCGCGAAGGTCTGCGAACCTGGGACTTCGGCGTAGATCATCCGTGTGTTGGGCTTGATCAGGGCTTCGATGTCGCTGCCATCGGCGGCGTAGTAATCGAATTCGATATCGAAGGCGGTCAGCAGCGTGCGCGCCAGACGCCGCACGGGCGGATACACCGCCTCGGTAATCAGTACGTGCTGGCCGGGGCGCAGAAAAGCCTGAAACATCTGCCCAACCGCGTTCAGCCCGGTGGGGTACAGGCAGGTGCCGTGGGCGCCTTCGAGTTCATTGATCAGGTCCTCCAGCGCAAAGGCGGTGGGGTTGCCATTGGCCGCGTAGGTCAGCGAGCGCTCGCTTTGCGCCCGCAGCTCTTCGGCTTCGCGCAGGCTGGCCAGGCTGTCGAACAGCACGGTGCTCATGCGTACCACCGGCGGATTGACCGACAGCCCGGCGCCACTGGCTGCGCTGCGACCGCCCTGGCTGAGCGCGGTATGGGCACGAGGGTCTTTGGCGATAGGCATGGCAGGCTCCGAAGCTCTGTAAGACGGGCACTCATACTACATGCACTGCACTGTTCCCGGTCAGGGCGTAGTGCATTTGTAGGAAACATCCCCGCATGGCGTAGGCGCCATCTGGTTGTTTGCCCGGCGCTCTACCTGATCGTGCTTCTCGACCAGAATCGCCGCTCATCCCGCGATGCAGAGAGTCCTCCATGACCGATTCCTCGACCTATCGACTGGACGTTGCCGGCTTGCACGAGCCGCTCGCCGTTGCGTCCTTTTTCGGCACCGAGGCCATCAGTCGGCCCTTTGTCTTTGAGCTGACGCTGGGTGAGGGGTATCTCCATATATCCGCCGAGCAGCTGATGTACCGTTCGGCCTTTCTCGCCCTGGGCGCTGCCGGGGCCGGCTTGCACGGGCAGATCCAGAGCGTGCAACGCTGTGTCCAGGGGACGGGCGTTGTCTGCTACCGCCTGACGCTCGGACCACGCCTGGCCTGTCTGGCGCAACGCTATACGCCACGGGTGTTTCAAGACATGAGTGCGACGCAGATCATCACTCAGGTGCTCAGTGAGCATGGCATCGGGACCGATAGCCACCGCTTTCATTTGCAGGAGCCCTGTGCCACGCGGGCGTTCTGTGCGCAGTACCTGGAGAACGACCTGCAATTGCTACAGCGGTTGTGTGTCGAAGAGGGCATTCACTATCACTTTGTTCATGCGCGGCAAAACCATCAGTTGGTCTTCGGCAGTGGCTTGTTCGGTGCCCGGCGCATGGCGCCGGCCCCATGCTGTGAGGATCGGCAGGGCGCTGGCGTGAGCGACTTTGCCCTGACCGGTCCGCAGGCCGGCAGACGGCGCGATGGCAAGGGGCGCAGCACGCTGATGGCGCTGGGCTGTGGGCAACTATTGCCATTGACCGGGCATCCGCGTGCCGAGTGCAATCAGCTCTGGCGAGTGGTCCAGGTCGAGCATCATGGCGAGTCGTTCTACAGCAACCGCTTTGTCGTGCGTTCGTGGGAGGCGCCGGTGCATGTGCCAGCGGTGCCGCCGGTCAGTTTCCCGGCCTTGCTGCGCGCCTTGGTGGTCGGGCTTGACGGGCAGCTGGCCGAGCGCGATGCGCGCGGGCGGGTGCAGGTCCAGTTCGACTGGGTCATGCAGGGAGAGGGGGCGCGTTTCGCCGATTGCTGGTTGCCCGTGCAGGCCGCTGTGCAGGTGCCGCTGTGTGGCGGCATGCCGGTGCTGGTCAGCCCGTCCAGCGAAGCTGGCCGCGAACCGCTGGTGATCGCCTGTTTGGAGCATCAGGCGCCCGAGACGGCCCCAGAGCATGTCGAGGCCCACTTTCCGATCGACTGGCTAACCGGTGCCCAGGATCGCCTGTGGCTCCAGAACGGTCAGCAACTGCAACTGGCTGCTGGTGCCAGATTGACCTTGCAGGTCGGCGCCAGCCGTCTGCATCTGGATGATGATGGTTTGATCCTGAGCGCCCCGCGCCTGAGCTTTAGCCCATCAGTGGGCGAACCAGCCATCGCTGCGGTTCAGGCGCCAGGCAATGATCCCAAGGGTCAGGCCACGCAGCAGCATGAACAGCAGGAAGGTCAGCCATAGCGCATGATTGTCCAGCGTCGAGGCCAGCACTGCGAAGGGCGCCAGTAACACCACGCTGACCAGCATCGCATTACGCATTTCCCGGGCCCGGGTGGCGCCGATGAACAGCCCGTCGAGCAGGTAACTCCAGACCCCGAGCAACGGTGTAAGCGCCAGGTACGGCAGGTAGGTGAGGGCCGTCTCGCGGATCTGGGCAATGTCGGTCTGCATGAATACAAACCAGTGCCCACCGAGGGTAAAGGCCAGGGCGAACAGCAGGCTGGCAATCAGCGACCAGCCGCCGGCCACTACCAGGCTGCGGCGCAGGGTGGTGCGGTCGCGGGCACCGATGGCGTGGCCGCACAGCGCTTCGACGGCGTGGGCCAGACCGTCCAGGGCGTGGGCGGTCAGCAGCAAGCCATTGAGCAGCAGCGCGTTGGCCGCCACCGTCGCATCGCCCAGGCGCGCGCCTTGCGCAGTGATCATGAACATCACCGATTGCAGCGCCAGGGTGCGCAAGAAAATATCGCGATTCACCCCCAGCAGTGGCCGCCAGTTAGGCCAGCGCGCCAAGGCCTGCCAGAGCATCTGCCCCGGCCACAGACGCAGGCGGCGCCAGGCCAGCACCAGCCCCAACAGCACGCCCAGCCATTCGGCGAGTACCGAGGCGCGGGCCGAGCCGACCACGCCCCAGTCCAGGCCAATCACGAACCACAGGTTAAAAGCGATATTGGCCAGGTTGGTGACCAGCAGGATCGCCAGCGGTGCCCTGGCATTCTGGGTGCCGAGCAACCAGCCGACCAGCGCGAAAATGGCCAGGGTTGCCGGCAGGCCGTACAGCCGGGTGTAAAAGAACTCCAGGGTCAACTGATGCAAGTCGGGCGAAGCCTGCATCAGGTTCATCGCCGCCTGGCTGAACGGCAGCGCCAGGGTGATCAGCCCGATGGACAGGATCAGGGCCAGCAACAGGCCTTGCAGCAGAATTTGCCGCAGTGCAGCGCCATCTGCGCGGCCGGTGGCCTGGGCGGCAAAACCGGTAGAACCCATGCGCAGGAACACCATGCCCGAGGCCATGAAGCTGTATAGCGTCGAGCCCACCGCCACGGCGCCCAGTTGATGGGCGTGGGGCAAGTGGCCGATGACGGCGGTATCGACCAGCGCAACCAGCGGGACCGAGATATTCGACAAGATCATTGGCGTCGCCAGACCCCAGACCCGTTTATGGGTAGGGCGGTGACGCCAGTCGTGGATGAGGCTGGACATGAGGGCTCCTGGCAAGCGGCCTAGGGGCTGTTGACGTTTCATCACAACCGCGCCGAGGTCTGTTTTGTCGGCCTGCATAGGCTTTACTCTGTTGAAGTGTGTGTGACAAAACAGCCACGGCCCTGCGGGTTGCGCCCCAAATCGCGCCATGCTTCGTTGAAGGACTTGAAAAGGGAGCGACCATTTCCTGCGTCCTTCGCCTCGCCTGACACGATTTGGCGCTGCAACGCGGCCTGCGCTGAAACATCAACAGCCCCTAGTGTAACGACTGGCCCGTTGGCATGTCGTGCTGAGAACGAAGTCACAAAGCCGCGGTCTATTGCCGCGATCTGCGCTGTATCTGACCGTGACTGCTATATAGTCACCCCTTTCCCATTGCTCCCGACGAGTGCCCCATGCTCAACAAAGGACTGTTCCTGGCTTGCGCGCTTGCGCTGCTTAGTGCCTGTGATTCCTCCTCGCCTGACAAACCTGCCGCGCCGCCCGCGCAGACATCGACGCCTGCCGCCGCTGCGACGACCAAGCCGAAACCGGCGGTTGATCTGCCAGCGCTGGCCAAGCGTTATACAGGGCGTGAAGTGAGCGTGGTGGATGTCTCGGAGATTCAGGTTGAAGGCGCCAGCACCTTGTCGGTGAGCTTCTCCGTGCCGCTGGACCCGGAGCAGAAATTCGCCGAAAAACTACACCTGGTCGACAGCAAGACCGGCAAGGTCGATGGCGCCTGGGAGCTGTCGGATAACCTGATGGAGCTGCGCCTGCGCCACCTTGAGCCGCAGCGCAAGCTGGTGCTGACCGTCGACGCCGGCGTGCGCGGGGTGAATAACAATACTCTGGCCAGCGAGTTCAGTGCCCGTCTGGAAACCCGCGACCTGCAGGCCACGGTCGGCTTTGCCAGCCGCGGCAGCCTGCTGCCGACCCGCCTGGCCGAAGGCCTGCCGGTGATCGCGCTGAACGTCGACAAGGTCGATGTGGAGTTTTTCCGGGTCAAGCCTGATCAGTTGCCCAACTTCCTGACCGAATGGGAAGGCTCGTCGAGCATGTCGGCGTATCGCTCCGAACAGCTGCTGCCGATGGCCGATCTGGTCTACGGCGGGCGCTTCGACCTCAAGCCTGCGCGTAACACCCGCGAAACCCTGCTGCTGCCCATCGGTGGCATCAAGCCCCTGCAAGAGCCGGGCGTGTACCTGGCCGTGATGCGCGCCTCGGGCAGCTACAACTACACCCTGCCGGCAACCCTGTTCACCTTGAGTGACATCGGTCTGTCGGTGCACCGTTACAGCCAGCGCCTGGACGTATTCACCCAGGCCCTGGAAGGCGGCAAGGCGCAGAGTGATGTGAACGTCGATGTTTACGACAACGACGGCAAGGTGGTTGCCCAGGGTAAAACCGACGGCAAAGGCCACGCGCAATTGCCGCTGCCCAACAAGGCTGCCCTGATTCTCGCGCACAAGGGCGAACAGACCAGCCTGCTGCGCCTGAACAGCCCGGCGCTGGATCTGGCCGAGTTCGACATCAGCGGTCCGCAGGCCCACCCGTTGCAGTTTTTTGTCTTCGGCCCCCGCGACCTGTATCGCCCCGGCGAGACCGTGCTGCTCAACGGCCTGCTGCGCGACCAGGACGGCAAATCCGTCAAGACCCAGCCCATCAATGTCGAAGTGCGCCGTCCTGATGAGCAGGTGAGCCGCAAGTTCGTCTGGGAACCGGACGCCAGCGGTTTGTACCAGTATCAATTGCAACTGGCCGACGAAGCCCCCACCGGGCGCTGGCAGTTGGTCTACGACCTGGGCGACGGCAAGCCGCAACTGTATGAATTCAACGTCGAAGACTTCCTCCCGGAACGTCTGGCGCTGGACCTGAAGGGCAGCGAGACGCCAATCTCGCCGGAGCAAAACCCGCAGTTCGAAATCACTGGCCGCTACCTGTACGGTGCGCCGGCCTCCGGCAACAGCCTGACCGGCCAGTTGTATGTTCGCCCGCTGCGTGAGGCGGTGGAGAAACTGCCGGGCTATCAGTTCGGTTCGATTACCGAAGAAGACCTCAAGTTCGACCGCGAGCTGGACGCCACCACCCTGGACGCCAACGGCGAAGCGGTACTGGACGTACAGACCGAATGGGCCAAGGCCCGCTCGCCGCTGAACGTGATTTTGCAGGCCAGCCTGCAAGAGTCCGGTGGCCGCCCGATCACCCGTCGCGTGGTTCAGCCGGTCTGGCCTGCCGAGCGCCTGCCTGGCCTGCGTGCGCTGTTTGGCAGCAGCACCGGCGAAGATGATTATGGCTACGGCGCTGCACGGGGCGAGGCCCAGACGGACGGCGACGGTCCGGCCGAGTTCGAAATTCTGGTGGCTGACGCCGCCGGTAACAAACTGGCTGCCAACGATGTGAAGGTGCGTCTGGTACGCGAGCGCCGCGACTACTACTGGACCTACTCGGACAGCGATGGCTGGAGCTACAACTACAACGAGAAATTCCTCAACCTCAGCGAAGAAACCCTGACCATCAACAAAGACGCCACCGCCAAGGTCACCTTCCCGGTGGAGTGGGGTCCGTACCGCGTCGAGGTTGAAGATCCGGCCACCGGTCTGGTCAGCAGCCTGCGCTTCTGGGCCGGCTACCGCTGGCAGGACAACGCCGAAGGCGGCGCGGTGCGTCCGGACCAGGTCAAGCTGGCGCTGGACAAACCGGCTTATGCCGATGACGCCACCGCCAGGGTCACCGTCACGCCGCCCGCCGCGGGCAAGGGCTACCTGCTGGTTGAGTCCAGCGAAGGTCCGCTGTGGTGGCAAGAGATCGACGTGCCGGCCGAAGGCAAGACCTTCGATATCCAACTGGACAAAAAATGGGCGCGCCATGACCTGTACGTCAGCGCCCTGGTGATTCGTCCCGGCGAGCGCAAGGCCAACGTTACGCCCAAGCGTGCCGTGGGTGTCCTGCACCTGCCGCTGGACCGCTCGCAACGCAAGCTGGGCCTGACCGTTACGGCACCGGAGAAGATGCGTCCGAAGCAGCCATTGAAGCTGAAAGTGGCCGCCAAGAACGCTGATGGCAGCGTGCCCAAGCAGGTGCAGGTACTGGTCTCGGCGGTCGACGTGGGGATTTTGAACATCACCCGCTATGCCACACCTGATCCGTTTGCCAGCCTGTTTGGTCGCAAGGAATATGGCGCCGACCAGCTCGACGTGTACGGCCAGTTGATCGAAGCAGGGCAAGGCCGGCTGGCCAGCCTGGCGTTCGGTGGCGATGCCTTGGCCAAGGGCGGCAAGCGCCCGGACACCAGTGTCACCATCGTCGCTCTGCAAAGCGCCCCCGTTGTCCTGAACGAGCAGGGTGAAGGCGAGGTCAGTGTCGATATTCCTGACTTCAACGGCGAACTGCGGATCATGGCCCAGGCCTGGACCGACGAGCGCTATGGCATGGCCGAAGCCAAGACGGTGGTCGCCGCGCCGCTGATTGCCGAACTGTCGACGCCGCGCTTTCTCGCCGGCGGTGACCAGACCAGCGTGGCGCTGGACTTGGCTAACCTGTCCGGCAAAGCCCAGAAACTTGATGTGCAATTGTTCGCCGAAGGCCAACTGAGCATTCCGGGCGGCGACCAGAGCAAGACCGTGCAACTGCAACAAGGTCAGCGCACCACGCTGAAATTCCCGGTCCAGGCACAAGGTGGTCTGGGTCAGGGCAAGCTGCGGGTCAAGGTCGATGGGCTGGTCATTCCGGGCGAGGACCTGCCGCCGCTGTCGCGTGAATGGACCGTGGGCGTGCGCCCGGCCTACCCGGCGATGTTGCGTCATTTCCGCGCCGTGCTGGAGCCAGGCCAGGAGTGGAGCCTGCCCGAAGGCGCACTGCAAGCCTTTGAACCGGCCGGCCGTGAGGCGCTGATGTCGTTGTCGAGCCGTCCGCCGCTGAACCTGGGTGAGCAGATCCGCGCCCTCAAAGCCTACCCGTATGGCTGTGCCGAGCAGACCGCCAGCGGCCTGTACCCGTCGTTGTATGCCGACGCCGCGACCCTCAAACGGCTGGGCCTGGCCGGCGAGCCGGATGCCGAGCGCAAGCGCAAGGTCGAAATCGGGATCGAGCGGCTGTTGGGCATGCAGCGCTACAACGGCAGCTTCGGCCTGTGGGGCGCCGATGGCGAAGAGGAATACTGGCTGACCGCCTACGTCACCGACTTCCTGCTGCGCGCCCGCGATCAGGGCTTTGCGGTGCCGGCTGAAGCCTTGAAGAAAGCCAACGAACGCTTGATGCGCTACCTGCAGGATCGCGGTCAGGTGCAGGTCAACTACAGCCAGAACGCTGAGCACACCCGTTTCGCCGTGCAGGCCTACGCCGGTCTGGTGCTGGCGCGCAGTCAACAGGCGCCGCTGGGTGCCCTGCGCACCCTGTTCGAACGGCGCAGTGATGCACGCTCCGGCCTGCCGCTGGTGCAACTGGCTGTGGCGCTGGAAAAAATGGGCGACAAACCCCGTGCCGAGCAGGCCCTGCGTGCCGGTCTTGCGGCCGGTCGCAAGCCCAATGAGTGGCTGGCCGACTACGGCAGCCCGCTGCGTGACCAGGCACTGATCCTGGCCTTGCTGGAAGAAAACAACCTGGGTGGCGAGGCGCGTAACCAGCGTCTGTTCGACCTGGCCGATCAACTGGCGGCCAGCCGCTACCTGTCGACCCAGGAAAGCAACTCGCTGTTCCTGGCCGGCCGCAACCTGCTGGGCAAACCGGAGAAAGACTGGACCGCGCTGTTGTCTTCGGCCGGCCAGAACCTTGACCTGAGCAACCGCCAGCCGGGGCAGAAACTTGCCGGTGCAGTGCTGGCCGCACCGCTGGCGCTGCACAACCAGAGTGGCGAAACGCTGTACCAGCAGTTGACCCTGTCCGGTTACCCGACCCAGGCACCGCTGGCTGGTGGCGAGAACCTGACAATCAGCCGCGAGTACCTGAGCCTGTCCGGCCAGCCGCTCAACGTCGAGGCATTGAAGACCGGCCAACTGGTGCTGGTGCACCTGCAAGTGTCGGCGCGTCAGCGGGTACCGGATGCGCTGATCGTCGACCTGCTGCCGGCGGGCCTGGAACTGGAAAACCAGAACCTGGCGCAAAGCGCGGCCAGCCTGGAAGATGCCAGCGAGTCGATCAAGGGGTTCCGTGAGTCGATGGAGAACGCCAGCCTCAAGCACCAGGAGTACCGTGGTGATCGTTATGTTGCGGCGCTGGAAATCGAGGGCAGTACCCGTCCGGTGCACCTGCTGTACCTGGCTCGTGCAGTCACTCCAGGTATCTACAAGGTGCCGCCGCCGCAGGTCGAATCGATGTACCGGCCGAACTGGCAGGCCCTGGGCGAAGCCCCGGCGCAGATGGTGGTCAGGGCTAAATAGACCTGACCCCGCAGGAGCCGCTTTAGCTGCGAAGCTTTCGCGGCTAAAGCCGCTCCTACGAGGGCGGTTACGGGGTTGTGGTTACGAGATGATCCAGCTCAACAACCACAGCCCCAGCGCCAGCCAGATGATGCCGAGGATGATCGAGGCGCGCATGAAGGCGCGGATCGCCGAATAAAGAAACAGCAAGCCGACGATCAGCGCCAGAATGCTGACCAGCGATGTATCCATGCCCAACGCCCGTGACAAGCCATCGACGAAGTTGCCGCCGGCATGCACGAACAGATTGAAAAACCACGCCAGACCATCGACCACAAAGCGGATCACCGCGCCGATCGCCTGGCCCAGCCACTCGAAGAAGCCTTCTACTTGCATGGATAATGTCCTGATTGAAAGGGGAACCTGTTTGCTTTGGCTGTCGGCCACTATCGCTGGTTCCCTGAGGGCGGGAGAGTCTTTGCTGTGAAATGGTTTTTTGTTGAGCGCCTGGGGCCGCGTAGCCGGCGCTGGTTACCGCTCATCTTGCTGGTTGTGCTGTTGCCGCCGCTGCTGTTGTGGCTGGCTGACCGGATCTGGCCGTTGCCATTGCCCAAGGATGATCTGGCCAGGGTGGTGCTGGCCGAAGACGGTACGCCGCTGTGGCGCTTCGCCGATGCTGATGGTGTGTGGCGCTATCCGGTAAGCAGCAGCCAGGTTTCGCCCTATTACCTGGAGGCGTTGCTGACCTACGAAGACCGCTGGTTCTATAGCCACCCTGGTGTTAACCCGCTGTCGCTGGCCCGCGCCAGCTGGCAAAACCTCAGCGGTGCCCGTGTGGTGTCGGGCGGCAGCACCCTGTCGATGCAGGTGGCGCGTCTGCTCGACCCGCATGCGCGGACCGTACCGGGCAAACTGCGTCAATTGTGGCGCACCGTGCAACTGGAATGGCACCTGTCCAAGCCACAAATCCTCGAAATCTATCTTAATCGCGCGCCGTTCGGCGGCACCCTGCAAGGCGTGGCGGCCGCCAGTTGGGCGTATCTGGGCAAGTCACCGCAACACCTGACCCGCTCAGAAGCTGCGATGCTTGCGGTGCTGCCCCAGGCGCCCAGCCGCCTGCGTCCGGATCGCCATCCGGAGCGGGCCCAGCACGCACGGGACAAAGTGTTGCGGCGGCTGGCCGAGTTCGGTGTCTGGCCGCAGTCCGGAGTCGATGAGGCACTGCAAGAGCCTTTGTTGCTGGCGCCCCGTCAGGAGCCGAGCCTGGCCCCCTTGTTGGCCCGCCGCCTGAACCGGCCGGACAGCCCGCCATTGATTCGCACCACCCTCGACGCCAGCCTGCAGCGGCGTATGGAAGACCTGCTGATGGGCTGGCGCGCACGGCTGCCGGAGCGCACCTCGGCAGCCATTCTGGTGGTTGAGGCCGAGAACATGGCGGTGCGTGCCTATGTCGGCTCGGTGGACATCAACGACACCAAACGTTTCGGCCATGTCGACATGATCAGCGCCCTGCGCTCACCGGGCTCGACCCTCAAGCCGTTCCTGTATGGCATGGCCATGGATGCCGGGCTGATTCACTCTGAATCGCTGTTGCAGGATGTGCCACGGCGTTATGGCGATTACCGGCCCGGCAACTTTTCGGCGGGGTTCGGCGGGCCGATTGCCGCCAGCTCGGCGTTGTCGATGTCGCTCAACCTGCCGGCGGTGCAACTGCTGGAGGTCTATGGCCCGAAGCGGTTTGCCGCCGAACTGCGTAACGGCGGGATTCCCCTGACCTTGCCGCCGCTGGCCGAACCGAACCTGGCGCTGATTCTGGGCGGTGCAGGCACGCGTCTGCAAAACCTGGTCGCCGGCTACAGTGCATTCGCGCGCGGTGGGGTCAGTGCCGATATTCGCCTGCAACCACAAGACGCCTTGCGCGAGCGACGCATGATGTCGCCGGGGGCGGCATGGATCATCCGGCGCATTCTCAGCGGCCAGTCACGGCCGGACCTCGACCCGCACGCTGAACTGGTGCAGCGCCCGCAACTGGCCTGGAAAACCGGCACCAGCTACGGCTTTCGCGATGCCTGGTCGATTGGCGTCGGGCCGCGCTTTCTGGTCGGTGTATGGATCGGCCGCCCCGATGGCACGCCAGTACCCGGCCAGTTCGGCCTGGCCTCGGCCGCACCGCTGATGCTGCAGGTCCACGATGTGCTGGCCAACCGCGACAGCCAGCGTGGGATCAATACCCCGGTGGCACCGGTGCCCTTCAACGTCGGCGTAGCGGCTATCTGTTGGCCGCTGGGCCAGCCGATGAGCAAGAGCGACCCGAACTGCCGCCGGCAGCGCTTTGCCTGGACCCTGGAGGGCACCACCCCGCCGACCTTGCAGGCCGCCGACCAGCCATTGGGCCTGGGCCTGCTGGAAAAAGTCTGGGTCAACGCCGAAGGCTTGCGGGTCGATGCCAGCTGCGCTGGCGCCGTGGCCCGCGACATCGCCCTATGGCCGGCGCCACTGGAACCCTGGCTACCGCGCGCCGAACGCCGCGAAGCGCGCCTGCCTGCCATCGACCCTGGCTGCCCGCCGCAAGGCATCAGCATGGTCACGCCGCTGAGCATCGTCGGCGTGCGCGAGGGCGACAACCTGCGCCTGCCCGCCGGCAGCCGCCAGGCCCTGCACCTGAAACTCTCGGCACTTGGCGGCAGCGGCCGGCGCTGGTGGTTCATCGACGGTTCACCGGCGGCCGACACCGACAACCAGCAAGACTTCAACACCACCCTCAACCGCTCCGGGCATTACCAACTCAGCGTGCTGGACGAAAGCGGCCAGACCGCCCAGGTGCAGTTCAACGTCATCGATTGAGTTGGTTGTAAACGCTCAAGTAAGCGGTTTGAAAACAGTCGGGTGAATCAATTGTAGACCCAATACTGTTCAGTTAACTCGGTGGGAGTTGGCTTGCCGGGGTGCCGGACCACAACGAAGGCAGCGGTCCATTCGCAGCAGATGCTGTGACTTTACCGGCCTCTTCGCGACCAAGGTCGCTCCCACAAAGGCATGCGGCGGGTATGTGAACAGTATGGGTTGTAGACCATATACCGAATACCAAAATGCGAGCGGCTGCAAAACAACAGGAACGCCCCATAAATTAGTCATATATAACGTTCGTGCAGCCTGCAGATTATGGGCTTCACAAACTTCCCGGTGGCCCATTTTTATTGACTTGCGTGCATTGAAAACAGCAGGCCAAAGATCAGGATATATATCCGGTTAATACCAATTTGAGAGTTGAGAGCGTTTAGCCAGAAGCGTGAGATGCCCCCAGGGACGACATGTTAAGGGGACCCCGGAGTCGGTGGGGTAAGCAATCACTTGCTGGATGGATTCGCTCATGAACACTCAACATTTCTGGAAGGCAGGCACAGCACTGATATTGGCCCTGAGCCTTGGATTGACCGGTTGCAGCAGCGGCGGTGGCGGCTCGAAAAGCCATGTAGATGGCTCGGGTAGCGCAGGCGGCACTGCGGGCACCGATGGCAGCGGTGCCGGCAGCGGCGGTTCTGGCAGTTCGGGCGGAACCGGCGCTACTGACGGTGGCGGTGGTAGTGGTAGCAGTGGCGGGACCGGCGGTATCGATGGCGGTGATGGCGGCGGCACAGGCGGCACCGGCGGCGGTACTGGCGGCGGTGGCTCTGGCGGCAGCGCCGGCACCGGCGGTAATGGAGGCGGTAACGGCGGTGGTGGTGGCGGTGACGATGACGGTGGCGTACAGATCAGCAGCCTAGCCACTGCGCAAACCGCTTCTGAAGGCGGCAATGCGCTCAGTGGTCTGGGCGATGCGGTAATCGGTATCGGCGAGGCATTCGCCACCCTCTCTCTCGGCGACAGCACCGACCTGACCGGTGGCGCCGGCGGCCTGATCGCCTCGGTCGGCATCGCCACCAACAGCCTCGGCGGTTCCGTGACCCAAGGCCTGGGTACTCTGGGCACTGACAGCAACGCACTGGGTATCACCTTGTCGGGTGCCGGCAAGGCCACTGCTGATCTTGGCGGCGGTGTCTCGGCGCTGGGCAGCGGTGTCGCGGCATTCGGTGCATCGTCGCAAATCGAACAGGTTCCGCTGGTGGGCGGTGTACTGAGCAAGACCGGCCAAGTGGTCGATGGGGTAGGGCAGCGCGTCACCATGCTCGGCAACACCCTGAGCGCCGCGACCACCAGTGGTCCTCTGGGTAACCTCACCCAACAAGTGGGCGATCGTCTGGTTCCAGTGGTCGCCATGGTCGAATCCACCACTGACAAACTGGGCAGCGCCACAGGCCTGGGCGCGCCGGTCAGCGGTGTGCTGCAACAGGTCAAAGGTACCCTGAACAACCTCGGCACCGGTCTGGCCAATTCCACCGGTGGCGACAGCCCGGTCACTGCGGGGCTGGGCAACACCGTTGCAGCCTTGGGCAACACCCTTGGCAATGCTGGCGGGCTGGTCAATGCCGGCTCCATCGGCACCGGTACACCTGCCCCTGGCGGCAGTGGCGGTCTCGGCGGTGCCCTTGGCGGTATTGGCGGCGGCGGCATTGGCGGTGCCGGTGGTATCGGCCTGGTGGAAACCGTCGGAGGCGTGGTGTCCGGGGCCGGCAGCGGGCTGGCCAGCAGCACCGCTGGGGTCCTCAACGCCGTGGGCGTCAACGGCAACGCCATCGGCGGCTCGGTCGCCTCGCTCGGCACCGTGTTGGGCGGTAGCGGTACGCCTAATGCCGCAGTGGCCGCGCCGGTCGCCGGCCTGACCAGCAGCGTGGGCGCTGCGGTGGCACCGGTGGTCAGCAACGTGGTCAGTGTCACCCAGCAGGTCGGCGGTGCCACCGGTATCGGCGCACCGGTCAATGGTCTGCTAACCCAGGTCGGCGGTGCCGTGAACAATCTGGGCAGTCAGGTCGCCGGCACAGGCAACAACGCGGTCAGCAGTGCGCTGGGCAATACCGTCAGCAGCGTCGGCGCCACTGTGGCCCAAATCGGCACTGTGGTGAATGCCCCTGGTGCGACACCAGGCACCGGTACTGCGACCGGTCTGGGCGGTGTGCTGGGCAATGTCACCGGGGCGCTGGGCGGGCTGGGCCGGCAGTAGCTTTTGAGCGGCGCGCCGGTAGCGGCTTTTCACACAGCGCCTAAGCTGATTTCAGGCAGGGGAGTCGGAATGATCCCCTGCCTTTTTCTATATGAGATGCCGCTGTTGTATGGTCATGGAGTGTCCCTATGCGTGCATATGTCCGGGTTCTGGTTCTGGGGGCTGCGGTTTGCCCCTGGCTGGTTCAGGCAGAGACTCTGCCGAGCTTTCTCAATAGCAATGATCGGCAGAACAACCTGCCGGTGCCCAATCTGCCTGCCGACGCTTATCGCCCTGCCGCGCCGGCCTTGCAACTGCCTGCTCCTGCACCGCCTGAAGCGGCGCCGCTGATGATGAGCACCAAAGTCGCGGTGCGGCGGATTCGCATCGAAGGCGGCAGCGTTTACCCACTTGAAGAACTGGCTGCCGGGTTCAAGCCGATGATCGGCCGCGACGCGACGCTGGGTGAACTGATCGAGGTCACTCGTGCGCTCACCCAGCGTTATCAGCAGGACGGTTACCTGCTGTCTTACGCCTTTTTGCCGCCGCAGGACTTCAATGACGGGCTGGTGCGGGTGGTGCTGGTCGAAGGCTATGTGCGCGATTACCAGCTGCAAGGGGAGCTGGGCCGGGTGTCAGCGTATCTGCAACAGCTGGTCGACAAGATTCGTCAGGAGCGGCCACTGACCCGCAAGACCTTCGAGCGTTACACCACCCTGATGAGCCGCGTGCCGGGGGTGACCCTGCAGGCCAGTGTGCCGCCGCCGGGCACCACCGACGGCGCCACCACGCTGATCGCCACAGCGTCACGCAAGCCGTTCACCAGCAGCCTGGGGCTGACCGATGACAACCGCAAGGGCATGCAGGCGCTGCTCGGCCTCAACAGCAATGCACAGACGGCGATGGCCGAACAACTGAGCCTCAGCGGGCTGTTTCCGCCCGGTGATGACAAAGAGCACTACTGGCGGCTGGACTACACCCAGTACCTCAACGCAGAAGGCACTCAGTTGAGCCTGTGGGGCTCGCGCTACAAGGCCGACCCGGACACCCGGCTGGCGCTCGATAACGGTCTGGAGCTGAGCCAACATCGCGAGAACGACCGCCTGTCGCTGGGCATCAGCCACCCGCTGATTGCGGCCGCCAACCAGTGGCTGAGCGTCGGTACGCGCTTGTATGCGGTCAACGACAAGACCCGTTTCCAGGTGGTCGGCCTGCCGTTGAGTATCGAAACCCGCACCGACTTGCGCGCCCTGGCGTTCGAGGGTGACTGGCGCAAATCCACGGATCGGCAGTTGCGCATTCTCAGTGCCGGTGTCTATCAGGGCATCGATGGCATGGGGGCGAAAACCACCGATGAGCTGTTCGACCTGGACTTCTTGCGCCTGCGCGTCTCCGGGGTGCAGAGCGACCGCTTTGGGCAGCACTGGCAGGGGGTGTTGTCGGCAGCACTGTACTGGAGTGACGACAATTTGCCCGACAGCGAACGGGCGCAGTTTGGCGGGCAGAACTTCGGCCGCGGTTACCCCAACGACCAGGCCACCGGTGACAAGGGCTGGGGGGTGGCCTATGAGCTCAACTACAGCTTCAACCGCGATGATGGCCGCTGGCTGAAAGTCATCCAGCCTTATGCGGTGCTTGACGCTGCACGTACTTCGTTCAACGCCTTGCCGATCAAGGACGCAAGAATGTCATCGGCGGCGCTGGGGGTGCGCTTTGGTGATTCGCGTTATTACAACATTGCCCTGGAAGCCGCCAAGCCACTGTCCGACCCCGGCCTGGACAGCTTCAACCGCAACCCACGTTTTACCCTGAGTTTCAGTTACCAGCTGTGATCGGAACCGCCCTCCAGCGGCGCAAACACGTTTGCACCGGTGGAGGGCGGGCATCTGAACATGGGTTGTATTCGGCAATACGGCGTTGTGAGCGCGGATCAGGGGCTGACCTGATAAAGCTTGGGTTCGGGAAACAGGTTATTGAGGGTTTCGATCAGGCGCACGTGATAGATCGGCTTGCGGAACAGATCCAGCACCTGCAAACGCAGCAGGTCGCTGACATCTTCCATATCGGCGTGGCCGGAGGTGACGATCACCGGCAGGTGCTGGCGTGAGGTGTGTTCGCGCAGGCGCTTGATGAGCTGGATACCGCTTTCTTCCGGCATGCGCAGGTCAGTAATGACCAGTGCGATATCCGGGTGGCGGGTCAGCTCTTGCAACGCCTGTTTGACCGAGGACGCAGTGAAGCAGCAGAACCCCTCGCCTTCGAGCAGCTCTGCCAGTTCTTCATTGGCGTCCTCTTCATCGTCAACCAGGAGCAGTTGCTGGCGGGTGTGATGGACGGCCATAGATATTCCTGAAAACGCCAACTGAGACTGCTTCAGTAATCAGGGCTGATGCAGTCGGCGTATTGTTAAAGTTAGAGGCTGCTCGATATGTTGGTGAAAATGGCTTTAACCTTATCACCGATCGGAGTGATGAACGTCACGATCACAGCCGCGACCATCGCCGCGACAATCGCGTATTCAATCGCCGAGGCCGCTTCCCGGTTTTTCATGAAAGCAAGGATGCTCACATAGGCGCGTACATACAGCTGAGTAATGAACATGGTCGTTCTCCTTGCACGTATTCAGTGCAGTGAGCCTTCACTGCACCGCTGAATCTTGCGGGTTGCAACTACAGCATTGTCTGCAATGACGCGGCCCACAATCGTAATAAAGCATTAAACCTAAAGTTATAACTGTCGGCCTTGCGTCCAATAGTCATGAACGCGCTTGTATAAACAGGTTATTTGCAACCGCTCATGGCGTTTTCGAATGGGTGATCTACATTCCTATAACGAAATGGAGCATGGAAATCACGACCCGATGCGTCGAAGTGGTCATGAGATGACAACCGGAGAGTCGTCATGAGCAGTCGCGTTACCCTGGCCCTGGCGGTGTTTTCCCTGTTGGGTGCGATTCTGGCCGGGTATCTCGGGGTGGTGATCAGTCGTGAACCGCCCGCCCCCGCGCCCGCTGTTGTCGACACCGCCCAGGCCCCGGCCGCGCCGGTCGAAGCCTTGCCGCCAGCGCCCACAGCAACGGCAACCTCAGCCGAGGAAGCGCTGCGCAAGAACGTCGTGGTGCTGGCCCGCGACCTGCCTGCCTATGTCCCCATCCAGCCCGAAGACCTGGTCATCGAGCGGCTCAAGGTCGCGCCGCAGGGCAGCTTCAGTACCTTTGAGGAAGTGCTCGGGCGCAACAGCTGGCGGCCACTGGCGGCGGGCAGTTGGCTGAATGCCGCCAGCTTCGAGGCCGGTGGCGGCCTGGCGCGGATGATCCGCCCGGGTGAGCGGGCGCTGGCCGTGGCCGTGGATGAGGTCGCCAGCGCGGCCGGGCATCTGAGCCCCGGCGACTATGTCGATGTATTGCTGTACCTGCCGCAGGACACTGATAACCCGCTGCGCTCCAGCCAGGTGGTGGTGCCGGCATTGCGGGTGTTGGGGGTCGGGGCGTTGCTCGGCCCGGCGCTCGATGGCAGCCCGGTACAGGCCTCCGGTGCCGATATCCGGGTCCAGCAAGAGCAGCAGCGGGGCAATGTGCGCAGCGTCGTGCTCGCCGTGCCGGCGCCGTTGCAGGACCGCTTGATGCTTGCCTCGCAGACCGGGGTGCTGCGGCTGGCGGTACGCAGCGCCGACGAAAAGCACCTGCAGCAATACTGGGCGGCCGACCCTGGCAGCCAGGACGTCGCCCTGCGCCTGGACTCGACCGCGCGCAGCCTGACGCGGTTTAGCCAACTGACCCTGGCGCCCGCACCGCGCCGCGATGACGCTGCTGCGCCGCGGGCGGTCAAGGCGATGGAAGTGATTCGCGGCAACCAGGTTACCCAACCGAACCCCTGATTTGAGCAAGGATGCAGTTGATGAGCAGTCGTTTCCTTTCGGTTACTGCGATGTGTGTGCTGGCAGGGGTATGGGCAGGCTCTGCCCGCGCGGCAGCCAGTGGCTGTGCGGCGCTGTCGGCCCTGCCGCCGGTGCTGGAAGTGGACCAGGGGGCACAACGCGATATCCGCCCCGGTGTGACGATTACTCGCGTTGCGGTGGGTGATCCGAAGATCGCCGATGTGCAGGCCGCTGGCACCCAGGGCGTGATTGTGACCGGGATCAGTGGCGGCGCCACCAGCCTGATGGTCTGGACCGGCTGCGCCAGCGCGCCGCAGCAGAGCATGGTGTTCGTGCGCGGCAAGGCCAGCGCGGCACTGGCTGAAACCGCGCGTAGCCAGGCCGGCCAAGAGCCGCTGCCGATTCAGGTGCAGACCGACATCCGCTTTGTCGAGGTCAGCCGCACCAAACTCAAAGAAGCCAATTTCTCGATTTTCGGCAAGGGCTCGAACAACTCACTGTTCGGCTCACCGGGAACGGTGCCCGGCTCGCTAGGGGTGACGCCGGGCATTGTGCCGTCGATTGTTGATGCCCCGGCCGGCACCGTGGGGCCGATCCTGCCTTCCAATACGGTGGTGCCGCTGAACAACAACATGTTCAACATCGTCTGGGGCGGTGGCAGCAGCAAGGTGCTGGGCATGCTCAACGCCATGGAGAACAGCGGTTTTGCCTATACCCTGGCACGGCCGAGCCTGGTAGCGCTGAGCGGGCAGAGCGCGAGCTTTCTGGCCGGTGGCGAGTTTCCGGTGCCGGTGCCCAACGCCGAGGGCAGCGGGATTTCCATTGAGTACAAGGCGTTCGGTGTGCGCCTGACCCTGACGCCGACCGTGGTCAGCAACGAGCGCATTTTGCTCAAAGTGGCGCCGGAGGTCAGTGAGCTGGATTTCACCGCCGGCATCACGGTTTCCGGCACCAGTGTGCCGGCGCTTAACGTGCGCCGCACTGACACCAGCATCTCCCTGGCCGATGGCGAGAGCTTCGTGATCAGCGGCCTGATCAGCAACAAGAACAGTTCGGAAGTGGGCAAGTTTCCAGGCCTTGGCGATATCCCGGTGCTGGGCGCGTTCTTTCGCAATTCGCAGATCAACCGTGAAGAGCGTGAGTTGCTGATGGTGGTGACTCCCCACTTGGTCCAGCCGCTGGCCCGTGATGCGCAACTGCCTTCGTTGCCCGGCGAAGGACTGCGCAATTACGACCCGAACTTCTACCGCATGATGTTTCTTGAGCGCGGCGACTTCGAGCGCCGCAGCGGGTTGTCGCAATGAGCCAGAGCCTGAGCCAGACCTTTCTGGCGATCACCCGTAACCCGGCCGACCTGGAATGGCTGCAGGGCGCCCTGGGCTCGTTGGGGCAGGTGGTCAGCGCCGGTTCCGGCAGCCTCGACGATCTGCTGGCGCTGGTCGATGTGACCTTCGCCAGCGTGGTGTTCGTGGGGCTGGATCGTGATCACCTGATGAACCAGAGTGCGCTGATCGAAGGCGCGCTGGAAGCCAAGCCGATGCTGGCCATCGTCGCCTTGGGCGACGGCATGGACAATCAGTTGGTGCTCACTGCCATGCGTGCCGGGGCACGGGACTTTGTCGCGTATGGCTCGCGCTCCAGTGAAGTGGCGGGTCTGGTGCGGCGGCTGGGCAAGCGCCTGCCGGCGGCGGCATCCAACCCGAACATGAGCGGCCTGACCGTGCTTTACGGTGCGCAGTGCGACGGCGACGGAGCACTGATTTCCAGCCACCTGGCGCTGGTAGTGCAGAAGACCGAACAGCGCACCTTGCTGCTGGACCTGGGCTTGCCACGCGGTGACAGCCTGGCATTGCTGGGCCTGGAGTCATCATTCAGTTTTGGCGATGCGCTGCGGCACCTGCGGCGGCTGGACTCGACCCTGATCGACAGTGCGTTTACCACCGCTGACAGTGGTCTGCGGATTCTTGCTTACACCGATGCCGATGACGACCTGGAGCGTTCCAGCGCCGCCGAGCTGTACATGCTGCTCAGCGCGCTGCGCCAGCACTTCCAGCACGTGATCATCAATCTGGTCGGCCAGCCTGACAGCGAGGCCTTGCGCACCCTGGTCAGCCATTGCGATCAATTGGTCTGGTACACCGACCAAAGTGTCATTGAGTGTCGGCGCAACCTGGCGATCCTCAACCTGTGGCGCGACAAGGGCATGAAATTGCAGCACGCGGTGTTGCTGGTCGATCGCTACCTGCGCGCGGTGGCACCGAATGCCGAGACGGTGGGCAAGACGTTCGGCCTGCCGGTGGTCTCGGTGCTGGCGCTGAGTCCGGAGTTGCGCCTGAACGCCAAGAATCAGGGGGTGACCCTGTTCGAGCTGGCGCCGCGTGAGTCGTTGTCGGCCGGTTTGCGGCAACTGGGCGAGCACCTGATCAGCCACTCCGGGCGAGCCGAAAAACGTACTGAACGCTGGTTCAGCCGGCTATTGAGGAATCGCTGATGCCTGACAAACCGTTTGGCGCGTCTTCGCGCAGCCAGCAACCGGGCGATGATGCCCAGGGCCTGAAGCTGGTACTGCACCGCTACATCATCGACGGTATCGAAGAGCACGGCCGCAACCTGCTGGAAGGCTCGCGTCCGGCGCTGGCGCAGTTCGTCATCGACAAGGTCGCCGAGTATGTCGCACGTTTGCGGCTGGCGATTTCCCGGTATGAAATGGAGCGTCTGGCTGAAGAACTGGTGGATGAACTCACCGGCTTCGGGCCGCTGGAAGTGTTGCTGCGCGATGTGTCGGTCACCGAGATTCTGGTCAACGGCCCCGGCAAGGTGTTCATCGAGCGTGACGGGGTGTTGCACCATACCGACCTGCGGTTCATCGACTCGCACCATGTCGAGCGGGTCATGCAGCGCATCCTCGCCCCGCTGGGGCGGCGCCTGGACGAGTCATCGCCGATGGTCGATGCGCGGCTGCCCGACGGCAGCCGGGTCAATGCGATCATTCCGCCGATTGCCCTGGACGGCCCGTGCCTGTCGATTCGTAAATTTCGCAAAGACATGCTCAAGAGCGCTGACCTGGTGGCCACCCAGGCCATCGATCAGGCGATCTTCGAGTTCTTCCAGGACGCGGTGGGCAAACGCTGCAATATCCTGATCAGCGGTGGTACCGGGACCGGCAAGACCACCATGCTCAACGTCCTGAGCCAGTTGATCGACACTCACCAGCGGCTGGTGACCATCGAAGACGTCGCCGAATTGCAACTGAGCCACCCCCATGTGGTGCGCCTGGAAACCCGCCCGCCGAATGCCGAGGGGCATGGCGAAGTGCGCGCCAGTGACCTGATTCGCAATGCCCTGCGGATGCGCCCGGACCGCATCATCCTCGGCGAGATTCGCGGGGTCGAAGTCCTCGATGTACTCACCGCGATGAACACCGGCCACGAAGGTTCGATGAGCACTGTGCACGCCAACAATGCCCAGGATGCTCTGCTGCGCCTGGAAACCCTGGTCGGCCTTACCGGCCGCCAGATCGCTGAAAAGACCCTGCGCCAAATGGTCTGTGCGGCGCTGGATGTGATTATTCAATTGACCCGTCTGCCCGATGGCCGGCGCTGTGTCAGTGAGGTGGTCGAGGTGGTGGGCATGCGTGACGACATCTATGTCACCAACACCCTGTTCCGCCTCGACAAGCGCACCGGCTATGGCTTCCACCGCGAAGCGGTGCATGCCGCGGGCGACAAACTGCGAGCGATGTACTAGGCGCAAGGAGAGACGGCCATGAAAGCGACCCTGGTGCTGGTCTTGCTGGCGATTGTGCTCTTGGCCGCCGCCGGCTATCTGTTCTACACCGCGCTGAACCGCGGGGCCAATGAGCGGGTTTTGCAGCGGCTGAACCAGGGCCGGGTCGTGGTAAAACCGGAAAAGCCCGGTATGCAACGTCTGGAGCGGGCGTTTCTGCGCGCCGGCATGGGCCGGCCGGCCGAGCGCATGAAGCTGGTGCTGGCGGTCTGGGGCCTGGCCATTGTCTTTGGTTACCTGCTGGCTGACTGGCCTGGCCTGCTCGCAGGCCTGTTCGGCGTGCCCTTCACATTGCGCATGTACGTGTCATGGCGCTATCGCAAACGGGTGCTGCGGATGATCGAGCAACTGCCGCAGATGCTTGACCACACGGTGCGCAGCCTCAAGTCCGGACGCACCCTGGCCGATGCGGTGCTGCATGGCATCGAGGCGGCTGACCAGCCGCTGCGCGGTGGCATGGCAAGGATCGAGCGCAACGTCCAACTGGGCGTCAGCCTGCCCGATGCCGCCCATGACTTTGCCGAACTCTATGAGCGCGACGAACTGCACCTGTTCGCCCTCGGCCTGCGGGTCAACCACCGCTATGGCGGCAATGCCAGTGAACTGATGGAAAACCTGATCAAGCTGATTCGCGAGCGCGAGCAGATGTCCCGCCAGCTCAAGGCAATGACCGGCGAAACGCGCCTGACCGCCGTGGTGCTGGGGTCGTTACCCATTTCGCTGGCCGGCTATTTCATGCTCTCCAGCCCGGAGTACTTGCTGCATATGTGGAACGACAACAGCGGGCAGAAGATGCTGCTGGTCGCGTTTGCCATGCAAGTGACTGGCTGCCTGTTGCTGTGGCGCATGTTGAGGAGCATTTGAGATGGGCTTGCTGCTGCTCAGTGTCTTGATGTTCCTCGCCGCCTTTGGGCTGTTGGTGTCGCACATGGCGTTGGTGCGCCGCAATGAGCGCCAGGTTGTCATGCGCCTGCAAGGCCAGACGATTCGCGAGAGCCGCATCGGCAGTTGGCTGCGGCTGCTGGGCGACACCCCGCTGGGACGCAAAGCGGTGAGCATGGACAGCGAGACCCAGGTCCTGCTCAACCGTATCGGCTGGCGACGCGCGAGTAAGCGCTCGTTGTATGCCGCGTGTCAGATTGGCGTGCCCTTGGGCCTGGTCAGCCTCACGTTGTTCGTGCAGGTGCTGTTTTTCGCGGACGCGGCCAATCCGCTGATCGCGCCGTTGTTTGCGCTGGGCATTGGGTATCTATTACCCAAGCGGGTGTTGGCGGCGGTCGCTCAGCATCGGCAAAAGCAAATCGTGGTCGAGGTGTCGACCTTCATTCCGCTGCTGCGCATTCTGTTTGAGTCAGGCATGGCGGTGGAGCAGGCGCTGCGTGTGCTGAGCAACGAAGGCAAGGAACTGCTGCCGGTGTTGTCCGAGGAAATCCGTGTGATTCTGGTGCGCGTCGATTCCGGACTGGAGCTGGGTGACGAGCTGCGCAAGACCTCCAGCCTGCTGGCGGTGGACGAATTCAGTGACACCTGTGTGATCCTCAACCAGTTGATCCATCAGGGCGGTGGTGCCTTGCGCTCGCTGCTGGCACTCAAGCAACTGATCGACGATCGACGTCTGACGCGCTTGCAGGAGTACATCTCCAAGCTGTCGGCGAAGATGTCGGTGGTGATGATGGTGTTTTTGTTCCCGGCTTTGCTGATCGTGCTGGCCGGTCCAGGGTTTACTGCCATCAGCCAGGCACTGGGCAGCAAATGAATGCGTCGTACAAGGAAAGCGGGCGATGAAAGCAGTGATCGCGGTATGCGGGTTTTTGATGTTGAGCGGTTGTGCCAGTGAGGGGCATGCGCCCTGGGTTCAGGGCTTGAATGGCAGCAGCCAGGGAAACTGCGGCAAATTGAGTTCCGATCAGGAGTTGGCCATCAATCTGGCGCAAGGCATGGCAGACGAGGGACGTCTGCATGCCAGCCTGGCCAACCTCGAAGACCTGCCCGCTGAGCTGGGCGAGGTGCGCCTGCGCAAGGCACGGGTGTTACGCCAGTTGGGCAGCGCTGAAGCCGAGCCGCTGTACCGCAGCCTGCTGGGCACCTGCCGCGCCGCCGAAGGCGAGCATGGCCTGGGCCAGATCGCCGCCACCCGGGGTGACTACGTACAGGCCCAGCAGCACCTGCAACGTGCCGCAAAACTGGCGCCCACCGACGAGAAAGTCCGCAACGACCTGGGCATCGCCTACCTGAACCAGCTCAAACTGGAACAGGCGCGCTTTCAGTTCATGACCGCGCTGGAACTCAAACCCTCGGACAACCTGCCGGCGCAGAACCTGGTGACCCTGCTGATTTACCAGGACCAGTGGCAGCAGGCCGCCGAGCTGACCACCCGCGCCGGGCTGACGCCGCGTCAGGTCAGCGCCGCGCAACAGCGCGCGACCCAGCTTGCGGCGCCCGCCCAACGGCCGCAGGCGCTTGCACCGGCCCCGGCGCCAGCCATGACCGCCGGGATGGACACAACCCACACTGCCAATGTCAGGAGCCAACCATGAAAGCGCTGATCGGTATCGCTGTGTTATTGGGGCTGCACAGCATGGCCTGGGCCATCGAGCCTGGACCGGCCTCGAAGGCCCAGCAACAGACCGAAACCTGGTTGCAGTTGCAGGTCAAGGGCAATGCCGCCTCGAAAATCCCGCAAACCGCCACCCCCACCGAGCGCGAACAAAGCCTGCAGCGCTGGCTGGACAGCAACAACCACAAGATTCCGGAGTTTTTCGACCAGGAGCAGGGCGGCAAGGTGGCAGGGGGCAGTCGTTGATGGCTGCTGCGTGACATTGCAGGAGCCGCTTGAGCGGCGAAGGCTTCGCAGTGGGCGATCTTCTACAGGTAGCCTTTTTTACCTGATCTTGTAGGAATGGGCTGAAAATTATCGGCTCGCCGGCATACGGCTGGTGAGCGCGTGACTCACCTGGGGCGCCGCTTTATGTTGCGCTACCCCAGCGGGCATATCTGTCTGCCCCTGGCCCCAAGGTGATGAACATGTCTGAAAATCCTTATGCTTCGCCCCGCTCCGAATCGCTGTTGCCAGCGGTCAGCCACGAACAGTTCTACGTGGTCTCCATCAGCAAGTTAGTGGTGCTTTCTGTGGCTACCGTGGGCCTTTACTGGATTTACTGGCACTACCGACAATGGGCGGCCTGGCGGGCTTGTTCAGGTGTGCGGGTAGTCCCCTGGCTGAGGGCATTTTTCTCGATCTTTTTCATTTACTCGCTGATGCGCAACGTCGACATCCTGCTGCACATCGCGGGGCGCGAGTTTCGTTGGTTTCCCCGCACATGCGCGTGGCTGTTGATTGTCCTGGGCGTGCTGGGTTTCATCAGTCCGCTGCTGTTGCTACACCAGCCAGTATTGCTACTGATGTTGGGCTGCGTGCTGCAACTGTTGACCCTGCTGGTCATGATCCGGGTGCAGCGGGCGATCAATCGTATGGCCGGTGATCCACTGGGCGCGGGTAACAACCAATACAGCTGGGCGAACGGCGTCTGGATCCTGATCGGTGTGCTGATCTGGATCCTGAACCTGGGCGAGATGTTCTCACCTCCACAGGGAATGGTGGGAGTTTGATCCCGTGAGTTGTCCTGCTCAGTGCTCGGTGATCCGGCTGCGAGCCATTCCAGCGCCCGGCGACAGGGCCAGCGCCAGTTGGGTGCGATTGTGCATGTGGGTCAGGCGCAGTACCTGAGAGACATAGAGCTTGACGGTGTTCTCGGTAATCCCCAGCTCACAGGCAATCTGGTAGTTGGTCTGGCCCTTGCCAACCAGCCGCGCCACGTCCAGCTGGCGAGGCGAGAGGGCAGAGAACAGGTCAGGCACATCGACAACATTATTGTTGCTCTGATCGTTAGCCGACAGTTGCGGCACCAGCGGCGGGCGAGCGTTGTCCAGGTCGTGGTACAGATCGTCGATAGAGGCGGCCAGAAATTGCAGCTTTTCATTGAGCTGGCCAAGCTTCTGCAGGCTGTTTTGCCGTTCCTGCAGGGCGAATTCCTGGCGTTGTACGCCTTCGAGCAACTCGTCGAGGTCTACCGGTTTCTGGTAGTAATCGGAAATCCCGGCGCGCAGGGCGTTGATAACGTCCCTTTTTTCGGCGCGCCCGGTCAGCATGATGGCTTCGAACAGGTGTTTCTTGCCGCCGATCTGCTTCATCGTCTCGACCAGTTCAATGCCGTTCATACCGGGCATTTCCAGATCGCAAAGGACAATGCCGATACTTGCGTCATCGCGAAACCGCTCAACGGCCTCCAGGGCGCTGCTGCACTGCACACAGACATAGCCACAACCATCGAGAAACTCGGCCAACTCTTCAACGATCAGCGGCTGATCGTCGACCACCAGAATTTTCACTGCCGAATACTTGTTCACGCGCTACTCCCTGCCTGACCATTCCCGAATTCCTTGCACATTGATCCCTGCCACGGGGGCAGGGTTTGAGTTCGGGTGTGTCTTTAACCTAGACGCACTTGTTGACTATGTACATAGGACTAAAACCTGATTCTGACTAGCGGATGCAAAGGGCCACCAGCAGCAGCCCCGTAAACAGGAACGGCGAGAACGGAAATTTTTCCCCGGAGTCAGGATTCATCGGGCTATAGCGTGCAGCCAGACCATGACCGAGAACACCAAATACCGCTCGTCGGACGCCTAGCCACACGACCACCGTCACGGCTGCGCCGATGAATGTGCCCAGCAGATACAGGCTGTCACTGGCCAGCGCCAGAGCCGCCAGCAGCTTTACGTCGCCGCCCCCCAAACGTCCCAGCGCGTAACCGGGCAGGGTCATGGCCAGCGCCAATAGCAGGGCTCGGCCACCCTCGGCGGGTTCGGCGCCCAGCCAGGTCTGACCGCTATACAGCAACCACCCCAGTGCAGCGGCACAAGCACCCAGTGTCAGGGTATTGGTGATTTGTCTGCGCCGGGCATCCTGTTCGGCACAGAGGGCGAACCATATGAGTAGGAAAAGTAATTTCATTGAGTAAAAAACATCCTGTATTTCGGAAAGATCCTATGCTCTGTGGAGTAGTACTGTCAGGGTAGACGCCGTCATGCCAGCCAGCGGTCCATCAGGCCTGCATCGCCAGAAGGGCGCTGCCGCGATCGAGTTCGCGGCGGTGTTCGTGATTTTTTTCGCCATTTTCTATGGTGTGGTGAGTTATAGCCTGCCGTTGCTGATGGTCCAGTCGTTCAATGCCGCTGCCAGCGAGGCGGTGCGTCGCAGCGTGGCGCTGAGTCCTGGAGTTGCCAACTACAGCACTCTGGTGCGCAGCCAGGCCGAAAGCGTGTTGCAGAGCCAATTGGCCTGGATGCCCAGCGCGCTGAATTTTGGCCCCTCCGACTACAGCGTGACCTTCAACGGTACGGCGCTGACGGTCAGCATCAACTATCCGAAAACCAAACTGGCGCGCGTACTGCCGTCGCTGACCCTGCCGATCATTGGCGAGGTGCCGCGCTTGCCCGCCCAACTGTCTGCCCAAGCGAGCATTCAACTTGTCCCATGAAAAAAGTCGTTTGAGCCGTTGGCTGGGGCGCTCCGAGGTGCCCGCCCGCGAGCCTTCAACTCCGCTGGTCGTCGAGCCTGACGCGATCGGCGCGGACCTGTACCTGCTGCTCAATAACGAGGGGCAGATTCACAGTATCAGTGCGCACCTGCTCAGCCGTCTGGGCCTGAGCGCGCATACCGTGCTCAACCAGCGGTTGATGATTCTGCTGTTGCCCAACAGCGCGCTGGTGGTCGAAGGCGTGCCGGGGGACTGGGTCGGGCACATGCTGGACCTGGATTTTCGCAGCAACGATGGTCACACCCTGCACGCGCGCGGCTGGGTGCAGCACCATGGCAAGGGCTGGCTGCTGCAACTGACCGATATCAGCGATCTGATGGAAGAGGCCAGCGCTGCGCGTACCCGCCAGCAATGTTTGCGCCTGGCCGGGCAGATGGCCGAGAAGATTCGCGGCTGTATTGTCGAGCGGCTGCCGAGCGTGATTGCCGAACAGCTCGAAGAATTGGCGCAGATGTGGCGCATTCCCTGCGTCGCTCTGGCCTTGCCCGAAGCCAGTGGCATTGGCTGGCGGGTCTACAGCCAGTACAGCGCCCATACCGCGCCGGAACTGTGGCAAGTCGGCCAGCGGCTGGGTAACGAATTTGACCTGCTGGATGCCAACATCGCCCATGAGCTGCATTTTGGCGGGCATACCGAGCTGTCGCCGTTGCAGAGCATGTTCGGCAATGCCGATGGTTTTCTGCTGCCCCACAGCCGCGACGGCGTGGCCAAGGCCTGGTTGATGTTCGGCTTTTATGAGCCGCGTCGGCAGGCACCGGATCTGGGCGAGCGAGAATGGTTGAACTTGTGTTCAGCACTGGCCGGCCCGGTCCTGTTCCGCCTTTCCGAGCAACATAACCGCCATCACGTCGAACGCTTGGCAGTGCTTCAGGATTTGCTCGGCACCGGCTGGTGGGAACTGTTGCCTGGCAGTGATGAGATTCTGCTGGCGCCGCAACTGGCACGCAGCCTGCGCCTGAGCGACCGGGTCGAGCGTCTGGCGCGTCAGGACTGGCTGGCGCTGATTCACCCTGCTGACCGGCAAGAGTTGTCCAGCCGCCTGCTGCAACTGCGCGACAAGGGCACGCCGATGTTGTTGTGTGTGCGCCTGGCCCATGCCGACCCTGGGCAGGAAACTGTCTGGCTGCGCATTCAGGGCCAGGCCTTGATCAGCGGTCAGGTGCAGCGCGTGCTGGGCTTCATGCTTGATGTCAGCGATATCAAGAACCAGGAGACCGAAGCGGCGGCGGCCCATGCGCGGCTCGACAACCTGATTGCCAGTTCGCCGGCGGTGATCTATGTGCAGCGCTATGACCAGGGCAATCTGGAACCGAGTTTCTTCAGTGACAGCCTGACCCCGCTGCTGGGCTGGACCCTGGCCGAGTGTGTCAACGGGCAACTGGCGGGCTATATCCATCCTGAGGACCACGACATCTGGTTCGAGCGTAACCGCCAGTTGCTGCGCGAAGGCTTCGTCAGCCGCCGCTACCGTCTGCGTGGCAAGAATGGTGACTATCACTGGCTGCTGGATGAGGCACGTTTGCTGCGCGACGACCTCGGCATGCCGGTCGAGGCGGTCGGTCTTTGGCTGGACGTCACCGAAGCCACGCTGGCCGCCGAGCGGGTGCGTGAAAGCGAAGAGCGCTACCGGATTCTGGTCGAGGACTCGCCGGCGATGATCTGTCGCTACAGCCCGCAGCTGGTCCTGAGTTTCGGTAACCGGCCGCTGGCAACTTATCTGGAGTGCGACCCGGCAGAACTGCCGGGGATCAATCTCGGTGACTGGTTTTCGGAAGACCAGCGTGAAGCCTTTGTGCGGCGCATCGCGCTGCTGACCCCCGAAGCGCCGATGAGCACGGCCGAAATCTGTCTGGAACTGCCCGGTCGTGAACATGCCTGGTGGGTATGGGCCGATCGCGGTGTGTTCGACGAGTCCGGCACGCTGGTGGAAATCCAGGCCGTGGGCCGTGACAACACTGACGTGCGGCGTTCGCGCATGCAGCTCAACCAGAGCGCCAAAATGGCTACGTTGGGCGAGATGGCCACCGGTCTCGCTCACGAGATCAACCAGCCGCTCAACGTCATGCGCATGGCTGTGGTCAACGTGCTCAAGCGCCTGGAGCGCGGCAATGTGGATGTCGACTACATCACTGACAAGCTCAACCGCATCGACAGCCAGGTGCAACGCGCCGCGCGGGTCGTCGACCATATGCGCGTGTTCGGCCGCCGTTCCGAGGTTGAAGAGCAACTGTTCGACCCCTACGACGCCCTGGAAGGCACGCTGGCGATGCTCAGTGAAAGCATGAAAGGCAAGGGCGTGCACATCGAAGCCGGCGAGCGCGGCGCGCCGGTGCAGGTGCGCGGGCATGCCGACCAGCTGGAGCAGGTGCTGATCAACCTGATGGTCAACGCCCGTGACGCCATGCTCTCGCGCAAGGAGCAGAACCCTGACCTGCAACCGGCGATCAGCCTGGACATGCAGCAGGTTGACGACAAGGTCATCGTCACGGTCCAGGACAACGGCGGCGGCATCGACCCGCGGCTGCTGGAAAAGATCTTCGAGCCGTTCTTCACCACCAAACCGGTGGGCGTCGGCACCGGGCTGGGATTGTCGGTGAGCTACGGCATCATTGAACAGATGAAGGGCCGCTTGAGTGTCAGCAATGCCAATGATGGGGCAAGGTTCAAGATCACCTTGCCGGTGTTCAACGGGGATTAGATCACCAGCGTGGCCTGACCGAAGTTGCAGCTCAGGTTGGCACCGACGTCGGTGGGATTGAGTGTCAGCCCGAGGGTGTCGAGCAATGGATCGAGAACCGACGTCAGCAGTGGTTTGAGCAGCAACTCCACCTGCTGATCGACCAGCCCCAGCAGGGTGTTGAGCAATGTCCCGGTGCCGCTGATGAGACTGCCCAGAGCGTTGCCGTTAAGGGGCTTGTAGACATTGATATTCACACCTGAAACCACGCCATCGAGCAGCGTGCTGGATTTGACATAAGCCGCAGCGGGCAGGCGGGTAGACGGCTGGCCGATTTCTGCAGGCATGTTGATGGTGGTATTGACGCTGGCAGGGCTGGTCAGCAGCGCATTGTTCAGCGTATTGAAACTCATGCCGATGCCGCCCCCGGCAAAAGGTACCCTGGCTGTGCAACTGCCCAGCAGATTCAGGAGTTGGGTGCAGGTTTGTGTGCCGATATCAACGATGGGCAAAGGCTGGGCAATGACTGCGGCAGGATCGGTACTGGCCGGAAAGGCCGCAGCGCTGTCGATCAGGCCCAGGCGGGCATTGAGCAGCGAAGCGTTGGTGCGTACGCTCAGCGACTTGTCGGTATTGCTGTTGCAGGTGTAACCGGTGACGTAGGCTTCACCGCCAGCCAGGCTGAGGCTCAGGTCTATCCTGGGGCCGAGTAGACTTGAACTGCTGGAGGGTAGAATCCAGGGGTCAGTGACCAGGCACTTGGCGCCCAGCAGGCAAGTCACATCCCCCACCACCCCGGCAATATTCAGGGTCAGGGCGTTGTTGAGTACCGAGGTCAGGTTACCGACCAGTTTGGTGACAGCATTGACCGGTGGCTTGTTGAGAATATCCAGCAAGGGCAGGTTCACCGACACCAGCATGCGGGTTTGTGCGGTACGCACGTAGATACGGTTCGGATCATCGGCGACGGCAAGGGCCGGGTTGACCTTGCGCGGATCACCGATCGCGGAGAGCTGTGGCGGCTCGATGACTTTCAATTGTGTGGTGATTTGCCCGATGCCCAGCACATTGATCTGGCTGTTAGCCGTGATGCCATTTTTTTTGTTGGCCATCTGAGTGAGGCTGGAGATCAGGTCGAACACATTGACTGTCGAGTTCAGGCCGGCAAGGTCCGTTCCGCCCTGAACCTTGATCAGGTCACCAAGCACCACGGTAGTGCTGCCCGCTGCGGCTTTCAACGCCTGCAGATTGAGGATGGTTGCCGAGGTGCTGAGCGTACCGTTCGTTTGCAGAACGTTAATGGCGGTCTGTATCAACTGGCTGACCGTGGCGTTGGCGGACAGCACCTGGGTGTAGCCGACCGCCGTCAGGTTCAGATCGGTTTTCAAACGGTCCAGATAGCTGAGCAGGTTGAGATTGATATTTGCCAGCCCCTGCCAGCCGAGCAGATCGATATTGGTTTTAGCGATGCTATTGAGAATTGGCAGGCTGGCGGTTGCCAGAACGTTGCGGATTGAAAGCTGCGCCAGTGGCGGGGTTGCTGCCGCCACCGCTGTCGCACTCAACTGCACATTGGCCGGTTGCGGCCCGCTGCTGAACAGGGCGGCAACTCCGGCGGCGATGCTGCGGGGGACACCGTGGCTGGCGACCACGCGAATGGCGTCGGTGCTGGCGGCGTTGGCCACGAACGAGCGGCGGCCATCGGCGGCATTCACGCTCAGGGTTCCGCACAGGGTGTTGAGGGTACGGTCATCGGTGTCAGGGATGAAACCGTTGCGTGTCGCGCTCTGGGTGGCATACAGCGAGGCGGTCGCGGCACTGCTGCAATTGCCCTTGCGGCTCGCCGCTTCCAGCGCTGCCATATCGGCAATGCGCTGCAAGGAGCGCTTTTCCAGATACAGCCGGCCGCTGTCGAGCACCGTCACGGTAAACAGCAAGGCCAGGCCAAGGGTCAGCGCCGCGACCAGGCCGATGGCACCCCGCTGCCTGTGAGGCATTGCAAAGCAATGATTCAGGGGAGACATCCGGCACTCCTTTCCTTAGGTTCACTCACCTGTGTGGATGGCAGTGTAGTAAAGCCCCGGCAACAGCGCTGGCATCAGGCCAGCCAGGCAGATGGGTGGTTTGCTATTTTTTGCCAACCGCTATAAACCGGTTTCGGCTGCTGCTTGTTGCGGCGATCAAGGCTGGCGTGGAACAGTCGAGGTATTGGGCGATGCGGCTTATCTGGCGAGTGTTCAGCTGGCGAGTGCCGATCAGTCAAGGCCCACTCGGCCCGGTGGGAGGAGCCGGCCGGCTGGCGACTGCTGCGGTACATTCGCAGCAAATGTGCCGGCTCTACGGGCCTCGTCGCGAGTAGAACTTCCTCCCAGTGGGACTGAGCCAGGTCCGAAGTCGCTTAACTGATCGGCATTACACTGTAGGCGCGACTTCAGTCGCGAACCGGTTATTTACTGTGGCGGATACTGCTCGAGGATCTTGGCCACGGTGTTGCGCACCGCTGTATTCCGTGCCGCCGGGTTGGCCTGGTTCTGCTCCAGGATGCGCTCGGTGCTGCCGCGCCAGACCAGCTTGCCGTCCTTGCCGTCGAACAGGTCGATCTGCAAGGTGGTGACCTTGTAGTCGACGCTGCGGGTTTCACTGGCCAGCGGTCCGCCCCAGTAGCCGTAGCCGCCCCATGGGCCCCAGCCGCCGCCGTAGTTGGTGCTGACCAGTTGCTGGCGGTCTTCGACGATCAGCCAGGCTTGAACCTTGAGGTCAGCCGGTGTTCCGGCGCTGGCCGGGCGCAGGCCGCGCTGGTCGAGTTGCTGGTTGATCGCATCACGAATGCGCTGTTCGGTCAGGTCACTCTTGAGTCGCGGGTCCGCTGGCTGATATTGCACCGCAGGCTCCTGCCAGCTCCAGCTGCGATAGCCGGCAAAATCACGGCGGGCGTCGAAGTCGCGGTTGATCTGGCTGCTTTGGCAGGCGCCGAGCAGCAGGGTAAACGACAGCAGGGCGAGACGAAGGTACATGGCAGTGGCTCCGAAAGGTTACCCGGGAGGATACGCCGTAAGGGCCTTTTGCACAGCCTGGCGCAAGGCCTGATTGCGTGAAGATTGATCCTTGCCGCTGCGGGTTTCGGCACTGGCACTCCAGACCGGCTGACCACTGTGGGCGTCGAACAGACGGATGCTCACCACCAGCACCTGTTCTTCATAAGTGCGCACCATCGGCACCCGCGCATAGCCGCCGTAGCCGTGCCGATAACCGCCGTAGCCCAGCCCGCCGCTGTAGTAAGGGTCCGGGTAGTCTTCACGCACCTGACGCAGACGGGTTTCCAGGCGGCTATCAGCACTGACCAGCACATCGGCGGGGGCGTTGCGGGCCGGGCGCAGGCCGCGCTGATCAAGGCCGTTGCTCACCGCCTCGGCGACCTGTGCGGCGTCCAGCCAGGCTGAACCGGCCGGCAGCCGGTTGTCTTGCCAGCCCCAACTGCGATAGCGCGTGTAGTCTCTGGGCGCTGCCGGATAGGCACTCAGGTCCAGCGTTTGCGCCGACGTGGCCGGCGCGGTGGGTAACGGTGCAGACTGCGCGCGGTAAGGGTTGTCGCTCTGACAGGCACTGATTCCCAAGGTGATGGTGACCAAGGCAAGACGAGCGTACATGGCAGTCTCCGGTGTGTTACATGGGGCGGCAGATCCAGTGCAGGTAACGGCCCAGCCCGGCAAAAGCAGGGTGACGGCGGTGGGACAGCTCCATTTCCAGCAGTTGCTCAAGATCAGCCCGCTTCTGGAAGTCGACGGGCATGTAATCGTGAAATACCCGTATGCCACTTTGGGTTTCGACCCGCCACAGCGCGGCAAGTTGCGTCGCCAGTTGCCGTGGGTCGAGGGGCTCCTGTGGGGTCAGGCTCTGCTTTTCGCCGGCCAGCTCGTTGCTGCGCAGCTTGCGGAAATGGCCTTTGAGCAGGTTGCGGTACACCAGTGCGTCGCGATTATAAAAAGCCAGCGACAGCCAGCCGTCTTCGCGGGTCAACTGCCGCAATACCGGCAAGATGGTGAACGGCTCGGCCAGCCACTCCAGCACTGCGTGGCAGACCACCAAGTCATAGGGCTCATCCAGCAGGGCGGGCAGCTCTTGCCAGGGCGCCTGAATGAAGGTGGCGGCCAGCCCGGCTTCGGCGAAGCGTTGGCGCGCGCCCTCAAGCATTGGCGCGGCGGGTTCGCTGACCGTAACCTGATGGCCGCGACCGGCCAGCCATAACGACATATGCCCAAGGCCTGCACCAATGTCCAGCACCCTGAGCGGGCGCTCGGGCAGTGCTTCGGTCAAATCGGCTTGCAGCACGGCCAGGCGAATCGCGCCTTTGGCGCCACCGTAGATTTTTTCCGCGAAGCGGGTTGCCAACTGGTCGAAATGCCGGTCGCTGGAATTGAGCTGTTGGCTCACTTGGCAAACCTCCGCTCACTGTCGGCCAGTTTGCTGCGCACCACCTGATCCATGTCCAGCCCCAGCTCGCTGCACAGCAACAGCAGATACAACACGATATCGCCGACTTCCTGGCCTGCGTGGGCGAGTTTTTCCGGCGGCAACTGGCGCGACTGGTCTTCGCTGAGCCACTGGAAGATTTCCACCAGTTCGGCCATCTCGACACTGGCGGCCATGGCCAGGTTCTTCGGCGCGTGGAACTGCTTCCAGTCGTTGTTATCGCGGATGCGGTGCAGGCGTTGGGTGAGTTCTTCAAGGTTCATGGTGGTTTCCTCAGCCTGCCTGGTTACACCAGCACAAATTCTGGCTCTGGTTCCTGACCGGCTTGCGGCTCGCTGCCGGCGCCGCTGGCCAACAGACCAGACACTTCCAGCAGCAGCCTGACCCGACCCACCAGGTCGTGATTGGCCATGGCCTGCAACTCGCCCAGCAATGCCTCGTTCAGTGCGGGCAGCTCGGCCTTGTAGAACGCTTTGTAGGCTTTCTTCAGCACGCTTTCGACATCGGCGGGCAGGGTTTTGGTGAACTGTCGGGCAACCTTGCGGCCATCGGCTTCAAACGTATGCAGTTCGGTATAGCCTTCCTGGTTGCCATTGCTCTTCTGGCAGCGAATACAAGAACACGCACCCTGTGCGAACGCCTCAAGCAAGAACGCATTGAAGGCCACGACCGGCTTCAGGGCCAGCCGCTTGTCATCGTCAAACAGATCCAATTTCATCCCTCCGGGCAATCGAGCTTATCGGGGCGCCACGATACAGCAAGCCCGGACAAGCGTCACAAACCGCCCGCCCAATCCCACCTCAATGCTGATTTGAAGTGCAGTAGGAGCGAGCTTGCTCGCGAAAGGGCCGGTAAAGGCACAGCAGATGTAGTGTTTTTACTGGCCTCTTCGCGAGCAACCGGAGCGCCGGCCGGCTCTTCCCACCAGGGGCATGCAGTGCTTAAGTACAGCATTGCGGCTAAAGCCGGTCCTACAGCGGTTGCCAACTGCCGGTCATATGCTTGATCCCGCCTTCGAGCCCATCCACCTGCAATTGGCCATGCGACCCGGCCGCGCTGGCTGACAGGATCACCGCCCCCGGCAAGCGCAGCGGTTTGTGAAACTGCACCGCAATTTCAATATTCGCGTCAGGCAAATGATCATCCAGGGAAGCCAGTGCCCGGGCCTTGAGCCACATCCCGTGCGCAATCGCCTTGGGAAAACCGAACAGCCTGGCACTGGGCGCGCTCAGGTGAATCGGGTTGTAGTCCCCGGACACCCTGGCGTACTGGCGCCCTATGGATGACGGGGTTTCCCAGCGGGCTACCTCGCTCAGCGGTTCATGCGAAACCTCGACGTCGTCGTTAAGCACGCCATCGACCTTGGCGTCTTTGCACAGAAAAGTGCTTTCTTCTGCCCACAGCAGCCCCAACCCGTCATCGATCTGGGTAAACAGACTGAAAGTCGCGCCCTTGGCATGCGGCTGCAGGTTGCCGGCATGAATGCTCACGTACACCTTGCCGACCCCGCCAAGTGGCCGGTGAACACTGATCCGGTTGCGCAGATGCACCAACCCCATCAACGGGAAGGGAAAGTCTTCGCTGGTCATCAATTGCATTTGCAAAGGGAACGCCAGCACATGCAGGTAGGTAGGCGGTAACAGGCGGCTGTCGGCGAATCCGCAGACTTTGCGATAGGCCGCAAGCTTCTCGGCATCGACGCTTACCCAACTGCGCAGGCCCAGGTCCGGCAACCGGGTGCCGCTGACCTTGCGGCGCAAGGCCGCCTGGAAAAACAGGCTTGGCAGGGGTGGCAGGTTATCCAGGTAACGCCAGTGTGCAGTCATCTTGTTTCTCCTTGTATCGGCAGCCATGTTGCTACCTGACGGATTTCAAGCGCCGATCACGCTCTGCCCGCACACGCGCAAGACCTGGCCGCTGACTGCGCCGCTGCCTGATTGGCTCAGCCAGGCCACCGCCTCGGCCACGTCTTGTGGCAGGCCACCCTGACCCAGCGAGTTCATGCGCCGGCCGGCTTCGCGCAGAGCGAAGGGCATTTTCTCGGTCATGTGCGTTTCGATGAATCCCGGTGCCACGGCGTTGATGCTGATGCCCCGATCCTTGAGTATCGGCGCCATGGCTCTGGCGTAGCCGATCAGGCCGGCCTTGCTGGCGGTGTAGTTGGTTTGGCCGCGATTGCCGGCCAGGCCGCTGATCGAGGCCATCAGCACGATGCGCGCGTTGCTGCGCAGGGTGCCGTTATCGAGCAAGGCCTGGGTCAGCCGCTGCGGCGCCTGCAGGTTGATATCGAGCACCGCATCCCACAGGTCGGGGGTCATGTTGGCCAGGGTTTTATCGCGGGTAATACCGGCGTTATGCACGAGAATATCCAGCCCTTCGGGCAGCCGCTCGCGCAGTTGCTCGGCCGCATCCTGAGTACTGATATCCAGTGCCAGCGCCTGGCCGCCAAGCCGGGCCGCCAGCGCTTCAAGCTCGGCACGGGCTTGCGGCACATCGAGCAGTAGCACCTGCGCACCATCGCGGGCCAGGGTTTCGGCGATCGACGCGCCGATACCGCGGGCGCTGCCGGTCACCAGTGCGCGGCGTCCGGCCAGCGGACGGCTCCAGTCCTGGACCTGATCGCCATTAAGTTCCAGTTGCAGCACCTGGCCGCTAATGAATGCGCTCTTGGGGGAAAGAAAAAACCGCAGCGCGCCTTCGAGCTGAGCTTCGGCGCCGGTTGCAATCTGCAGCAACTGCACGGTGCTGCCGTCACGCATTTCCTTGCCCAACGAGCGGCTGAAGCCCTCGACGGCCTGCTGGGTGCTGGCCGCCAGCGGATCGTCGAGGCTGGCTGGCGCATGGCCGAGAATCACGATCCGCGCGCAACGCTCCAGCTCGCGCAGCACCGGCTTGAAGAAGTCGCGCAGTTGCACCAGTTGCTCGGCACGATGCAGCCCGCTGGCATCGAACACTACCGCCTTCAGGCGCGGGCTTTGCCCTGCGACCCACTGAGGTGCATCGGGGACGTCATTGTCCAGACTGTACTGAGCGTCAGTCAGCCGCGGGGCAAACTGGCGAACCTGATCGGCCAAGGGACCGCTGCTGATCAGCAGGTTGCCTTCGATAGGGCGCAGGCGGCCTGCCTGCCAGCGTTCCAGGCGTGTCGGTGTGGGCAGGCCCACGGCTTTCACCAGGCGACGACCCATGTCGGAATTGGCGAAATCGATGTAGCGATCGGACGGCATGGAACACTCTCCTTGAGTCTGGGTTCAAAGCAGTGGACCACAGCCATGCGACATTTGTTCTTCTATGCGCTGTACTGCTCATCTTGTGTAACAACTTGCCCGCAGGCTCTTCTGAACCCTGAAAAAACGGAGTTTTTCCATGAATCAGCCACGTCGTGTCGCCATCGTCGGCGGCAACCGTATCCCCTTCGCCCGCTCCAGCGGCGCCTATGCGACGGCCAGTAATCAGGAAATGCTCACCGCCGCGCTGGAAGGCCTGGTCGAACGCTTCAATCTGCATGGCTTGCGGTTGGGCGAAGTGGTTGCCGGGGCGGTGCTCAAGCACTCGCGGGATTTCAACCTGACCCGTGAATGCGTACTCGGCTCGCGGCTGTCGGCGCAGACTCCGGCCTACGACATCCAGCAAGCTTGCGGCACTGGCCTGGAGGCCGCGCTGCTGGTGGCCAACAAGATTGCCTTGGGGCAGATCGAGTGCGGCATTGCCGGCGGCGTCGACACCACCTCGGATGCACCGATCGGCGTCAGCGAAGGGCTGCGCAATATTCTGCTCAAAGCCAACCGGGCCAAGTCCACGGCCGACAAACTCAAGACTTTGCTGCAACTGCGCCCGCAGCACCTCAAGCCGGAGCTGCCACGCAACGGCGAGCCGCGCACCGGGTTGTCGATGGGTCAACACTGCGAGCTGATGGCGCAGACCTGGGGTATTGATCGGCAAAGCCAGGATCAACTGGCGTTCGATAGCCACATGAAAATGGCAGCGGCCTATGCCGAGGGCTGGCACGACGACTTGCTGACGCCGTACCGCGGCCTTAACCGCGACAATAACCTGCGCGATGACCTGACCCTGGACAAGCTCGCCAGCCTCAAGCCAGTCTTTGAGCGCAGTGCCAAGGGCACCCTGACGGCGGGTAATTCCACGCCGCTGACCGATGGTGCGTCGCTGGTGCTGCTGGCCAGTGAAGCGTGGGCCGCAGAGCGCGGCTTGCCGGTGCTGGCGTATTTACGTGATGGCGAGGCGGCTGCGGTGGATTTCGTGCGCGGTGCCGAGGGGCTGCTGATGGCCCCGGTGTACGCCGTGCCGCGGCTGTTGGCGCGCAATGGCCTGAGCCTGCAGGACTTTGATTACTATGAAATCCACGAGGCGTTTGCCGCACAGGTGTTGTGTACCCTCAAGGCCTGGCAAGACCCTGAATACTGCCGCACCCGGCTGGGGCTGGCGGCGCCTTTGGGCAGCATTGACCTGAGTCGGCTGAACGTCAAAGGCAGTTCGCTGGCGGCCGGTCATCCGTTTGCCGCCACCGGTGCGCGGATCGTCGCCAATCTGGCCAAGTTGCTGGACGTGGCCGGCCAGGGCCGCGGGTTGATCTCGATTTGTGCGGCAGGTGGCCAAGGGGTAACCGCGATTCTGGAGCGCTGATTCCGGACGGGACGGCCGGCGCGTGGTAAAGCTGTTCAAGCGTGGGCATAATCGGCCCGCGCAGCCTGCGTTTGTTTTCGGCTAACCCTTCAGGTAGAGCATGGGACTGATCATCGCGGTACTGGTATTTCTGACCCTGGTAGGGGTTGCCTTATACCTGTTCGACAAGGGGGCCAGGACGCGTTGGCTGCAGCCGCATATCGGCCTGTTGCTGATTGGCTTGCTGATCGCCGGTATGGGCTGGCTGATGGGCTTGCTGTCGGCCGACATCGAAGCCTGGTTCATGCTGGTGGCCAAGGCGGTGATTGCCCTGGCCGGGGTCATGCTTTGTCTGCGGCTTATCAAGCGTATTGCCAAGCGGTTTATCTTCCGCGATTGAACGCGAGCCGAGACTTCATCCGGTGGACACTCACTTCAAGTTTCTGACCCTGCCCAACGCCACCGGCGATGTTGCGAATATCTTTGTCCATGGCTATTCGGCCGGTCACGACCTGGATGACCGGCGCATGCTGGCGGCCAGCATCCCCGCCGAGTTGCGCCAGAGCATCAACGTTCTGGCATTCTGGCCGTCCAGTCATTTCATGCAGATGGATAACCGCTCCCGTGGTTTGCTGATGGCGGCCGCGCGTTTGCACCCGTTGGCCGGTGCTGCCGCGTTGGCAGGTGATCGGGCCATGCATTTTGCGCGCATTCGCAGCCGTGCCGAGAACATGGGCAAGGTCCTGCTGCGGCAACTGGGCAGTTATCTGGCGCAGCATCACCCGCAGGTCAAACGCATTAACCTGATCGGCCATTCGCTGGGCGGTCGGCTGTTGATCAGCATGCTCAGGCACCTGGACGCTGCTAACGAACCTGACTTGACCATCGGTGATGTGCTGTTGATGGGCGCGGCGGTGCGGGTCGAAGCAGAGGAAGCTGCGCAGTTGCGCCCGCGCATCGCCGGGCGGCTGATCAATGCCTGGTCCAGTGAAGACCCGGTGCTGCTGCTCAACCTCGGCGAGCGCAGCCTGGGCCGAATGCCGGTGGAGCACTTTGACAATGTGCGCATGACCGGTTATCGACACAACCATTACTGGAAGCGTCTTGGCGACGTGTTGGCGGCCACGCAGTTCAGTGGTTTCGACGGGCCACTGGTGGATACAGCGTTGTTGCCGGTTGCCGACCTCGATCCGGTGTTGCAGGACGCCTACTTGCTTGACGTGGTGCGACGCTCGCCAGCCTACCTGCTGGATGAGGCCATCAAGCATCTGCGCAGCAGCCGCTGGACGCGCCTGCAGGCGCATGAGCCGGACCGGGCTTACGCCTTCGCCCGTGAGTTCCAGTTGGTGGGCGGGCACTTTCTGCTTAACGCCGCCCGCCGTCACGGGGTTTCCTACACCCGGGTACTGAGCATGCTGGCCCGCCAGTACGACCTGGGAAATGCCTTGCATCACTGCGCCACCGTCGTCGAGGTCGAGGCGTTGTTGCTCAGAACGTTCTTCGCCCACGCATTCGTCGATGATCATCCGCTGGCCCAGGCGCCGTTGAGCAGTATCCGGAGCATGCCCTGGGATACCTATGCCCGGCACATCGATGAGCTGGCCGAGCGACTGACACTGGCCGCTTCATTCAAAACCGTTTCGCCGTCCACCGCCCCGCCGGTCAGCGGCGTGGCCGGGTCTGTCAGAGGTGTGCTGGGGGCGATCAGGAACGCGCCGCTGCAACGCCTGATGACGCGCTTTGGTACGGCGCTGCGACCAGGCTATTCAGCGCTGATTCCCACCGTGGCGATTGTGTTCTATGCCCGGATTACGCTGGATGATGAAGGATTGATGTAAGCCCTTTTGTACAGTCCCGGGCTGACAGGCTACTCTGTGAAGCCATTACCGACTTGAGCTATAAGAGCCGAGAATGCTGAACAACGGACAGGCCAGCGCGCCATCTGCTGCCGGCCAGCGCAGTATTCCTGACCTGGTGGATTTGCCGCGTCCGCTCTATGCCAGAGCCGAAAGTCTTTGGGCCGGGTCCTGGACGCCGCCGCACAGCCATGACTGGGTGCAGTTTTCCTATGCGATCAGTGGGGTGCTGGGTGTGCATACCCCTGAGGGCAGCTTTTTCGCGCCGCCGCAGTGGGCGGTGTGGATTCCCGCCGGGCTTGAACATCAAGTGGTGACCTCCACTGAAGCTGAAATGCGCAGCCTGTATGTGCGCAGCCGTGATTGCCAATGGGCCCCGCCGCGCTGCCGGGTACTGGAGGTCACGGCCTTGACCCGCGAGTTGATCAAGCATTTTTGTCAGTTGCCATCCACCTACCCGGAACACGACAGCGCCGAGGCGCGTCTGGTGCACGTGTTGCTCGATCAACTGGCGGTCTTGCCTGAGGTTGGCTTCAGCCTGCCACTGCCGCGTCATGCGCGGCTGCTGGCGTTGTGCAACGAGTTGATCCGCGACCCCGGCGTGCCTGTGACACTGCACGAATGGGCCGCACGGCTGGGCACATCCGAGAAAACCCTGATGCGCTTGTTTCAGCGTGAAACCGGCCTGAGCTTTCGTGGCTGGCGACAGCGAGCGCGCTTGCTGGCCTCGCTGAACGCGCTGCAAGACGGCAGCCGGGTGACGGACACCGCGTTGCAGTGCGGTTATGACTCGACTTCCGCGTTTATCGCAGCCTTCAGGAATCTGTTTGGTTTTACACCGGGAGAGTTGCTCAAGCAGTGATGAACGGCTGTGAAAACTGTGACTCCAACTCCGATTGGTAAACATTTGTATGCACCTGCTGTGTAGATCAGCAAGCGGCCCCTCTACTCGCTGGTAGCGGATTGCCGTATAACGACGACTTACGCGTATCTGGCAAAGGACCCCCACTCAAAGCCGATGAAAACTCCTAAACGCATTGAACCCCTGATCGAAGACGGTCTGGTCGACGAGGTGCTGCGTCCGCTGATGAGCGGGAAAGAGGCAGCTGTGTATGTGGTGCGCTGTGGCAAGCAATTGCGCTGTGCGAAGGTTTACAAGGAGGCGAACAAGCGCAGTTTTCGTCAGGCGGCGGAATACCAGGAAGGGCGTAAGGTTCGTAACAGCCGCCAGGCGCGAGCCATGGCCAAGGGCTCGAAGTTCGGTCGCAAGGAAGCCGAGGATGCCTGGCAGAACGCCGAGGTCGCAGCGCTGTTCCGTCTGGCCAGTGCCGGGGTGCGGGTACCCAAGCCCTATGACTTTCTCGATGGCGTGCTGTTGATGGAAATGATCAGCGATGGTGACGGCGATGCAGCGCCACGCCTGAACGATGTCGAGCTGGAGCCGGAGCAGGCCCGTGAGTATCACGCCTACCTGATCCGCCAGATCGTGCTGATGCTTTGCGCCGGGCTGGTGCATGGCGATTTGTCGGAGTTCAACGTGCTGCTCGACCCGGACGGCCCGGTGATCATCGACCTGCCCCAGGCGGTGGATGCGGCGGGCAACAATCATGCATTCAGCATGCTTGAGCGCGATGTCGGCAACATGGCCGCCTACTTCGGACGTTTTGCCCCAGAGCTCAGAGAGACCCGCTACGCCAAGGAAATGTGGGCCCATTATCAAGCCGGCACCCTGAGCCCGGATACGCCGCTGACTGGCCAATTCCAGGACTCGACCCGCGAAGCCGATGTGCGTGGGGTGATGCGCGAGATCGAAGCGGCCAAACGCGACGAGGCCCGTCGTCAGGCAGCCCTGGCGGCTGCCGATGCGCCAAACGGGCGGCAGGACGAAGAGCCGACACCGCCGTGGATGCAATAAACCGGTCTATGAGCGTCGGGTACAACAGGCACCCGATTCCAGGCTTTTGAGGATCGGGCAGTCAGGGCGTTGGTCGCCCTGGCAGTGTTCGATCAGCTCGCTCAGGGTGTCGCGCAGGCTGGCCATTTCCTCGATCTTGCGTTGCAGATCATCCACGTGCCGCTGGGCCAGGGCCTTGACGTCGGCGCTGGCGCGCTGGCGATCCTGCCAGAGGGTCAGCAGCTTGCCGACTTCCTCCAGCGAGAAACCCAGGTCCCTTGAGCGTTTGATGAACGCCAGGGTATGCAGGTCCTTGTCCTGATAATGCCGATAACCGCTGTCACTGCGCGGTGCCGGCTGCAGCAGGCCGGTGGCTTCGTAATAGCGGATCATCTTGGCGCTCAGCCCGCTGCGGCTGGCTGCCTGACCGATGTTCATGGTTGCTCCAACGGGTCTTTGGGTTTCCAGGTTTTCAGTAGCAAGGCATTGCTCACCACGCTGACACTCGACAGTGCCATGGCCGCGCCGGCCAGTACCGGATTGAGGTAGCCCAGCGCGGCCAAGGGGATGCCGATCAGGTTGTAGACGAAGGCCCAGAACAGGTTTTGGCGGATCTTGGCGTAGGTCTTGCGGCTGATCTCCAGCGCTGCCGGCACCAGCCGTGGATCGCCGCGCATCAGGGTAATACCGGCGGCCTGCATGGCCACATCGGTGCCGCCGCCCATGGCAATACCAACATCTGCCGCCGCCAGCGCCGGGGCGTCGTTGAGGCCGTCGCCGACCATGGCGACGACCTTGTTGCGCTTGAGGTTGTCGACGATGGCGGCTTTGTCGGCCGGCAGAATCTGCGCGTGCATATCGAAGATGCCCAGCTCGCGCGCGACCATCTGCGCACTGCCCTGGTTGTCGCCGGTCAGCAGGTGGCTGGCGATGCCGCGTTGGTTCAGTTGCTGCACGGCTTGCCGGGCACCGGGCTTGAGGGTATCGCCAAAGGCAAACAGGCCAATCACGCCGGGCTGCGGAGCCAGCTCGATCAGCCAGGAGATGGTCCGTCCTTCGGCTTCCCAGGCGTGTGCTGACTCGGCCAGTTCGCCCGGCAGCAGCTCGTTCTCGTCCAGCAGGCGACGATTGCCCAGCGCCAACTGGCGGCCGTTCACGGTGGCGGCAATACCGCGTCCGGCCAGGGCGTGGCTGTGCTCCGGGAGTTCCAGTTGCAGTTGCCACTGTTCGCAGACTTCCAGCACCGCCTTGGCCAACGGGTGTTCGCTGCCGCGTTGCAGGGTGCCGGCCCATTGCAGGAGTTGCTCTTCGTTGACCCTCGCGGCGCTCATGTTGGTGATGCGCGGGCTACCAAGGGTCAGGGTGCCGGTCTTGTCGAACACCACCACATCGACTTCATGGGCACGCTCCAGCGCTTCGGCGTCCTTGATCAAAATGCCATGCCGCGCTGCCACGCCGGTGCCGGCCATGATCGCTGCCGGAGTGGCCAGGCCCAACGCGCAAGGGCAGGCAATGACCAGAACTGCCACAGCGTTGAGTAACGCAACTTCCAGCGGCGCACCGTAGAGCAGCCAGGCACCCAAGGTGATCAGGGCGATCAGCAGTACCACCGGGACGAACACCTGGCTGACCTTATCCACCAGACGCTGAATCGGTGCCTTGCCAGCCTGGGCGTCTTCGACCAGACGAATGATTCGCGCCAGCACCGACTCGGCGCCCAACGCCGTGGCCCGTACCAGCAGGCGGCCTTCACCATTGATGGCGCCGCCGACCACTTGATCGCCGGGGTGCTTGGGCACCGGCAGGCTTTCTCCGCTGATCAGCGCTTCGTCGGCATGGCTCTGGCCCTCGATGACCTGGCCATCCACCGGGAAGCGTTCACCGGGGCGCACCAGCACCTTGTCGTCGACGCGCAGGGCGCTGATGGCAACTTCCCGTTCCTGGCCGTCGATGACCTGCCAGGCGCGTTCCGGACGCAGGGCTTCCAGCGCGCGCAAGGCGCTGGCAGTCTGGCGCTTGGCGCGGCTTTCCAGATGTTTGCCGAGCAGCACCAGGGCAATGACCATGGCCGAGGCTTCGAAGTACAGATGCGGCGCGTGGTCCGGGGCGGCCATGATCCAGACGTAGACGCTCAGGCCGTAGCCGGCACTGGTGCCCAGTGCAACCAGCAGGTCCATATTGCCGCTGCCGGCGCGCAACGCCTTCCAGGCCGCGACATAAAAGCGTGCGCCGAAAATGAACTGCACCGGGGTGGCCAGCGCGAACTGCGCCCAGGCCGGCAGCATTGCGTGAATACCCAGCGGCGCCAGCAGCATGGGCAGTACCAGCGGCAGCGCCAGCAGCAGCGCGGCGAGCACCCACCAGCGCTCGCGATGCCCGTGTTGCGCACGCTCCTGGCTGGACGGCGGGCTCAGGCTTGCGCTGTAACCGGCACGGCTGACGGCCTCGATGAGGGTTTGCGGATCAGTATCGTGCTGCGCCTGGACATACGCGTGTTCGTTGGCCAGGTTGACGGTGACTTGGTTGACACCCGGCACTTTGGCCAGTGCACGCTCGACCCGACCGGCGCAGTTGGCGCAGGTCATGCCGCTGATCGGCAGGTCGAAAGCGATGGGCTCTTGCATTGTGTTCACTCCTTGAAGGCTCAATGCCTGCAAGGATCAACCTTGACCCATGGACAAGGTCAAGGCAATCAATAATTCAGGTCGGCCTGCTTGAGATACAGACCGCTGATATTGGCCGCAATGCGGTACTTGAGGATGTCGCCGCTGCGCACATTCACCCGCGTGACTTGCTGGGCTTCCATGCCGGGCGCGCAGCCGACTACATTGCCGGGCAGGCGGGTCAGGCGGATATCCACCGGGCCAGGCGGCAGGTTGAACGACACCGACTGTTCCTGGAACACCCGGCCGGCCAGTTGGTCCTGGATATACACGCCGATTTCACAGGAGCTGCCAACTTCCAGGCGCTCGCGGGAAATGATCAGGATGCCGTAGTCCTCGGCCTGAACGGCGGGGGCTGCTGCGAAAAGACCGAGGATGGCGCAGAGGCTCAGTGCTGACCAGCGCATCGCTGATACTCCTGTGATAGACGACGATGAACAAGCTTGGCCCAGAGCCGGGACGAATACCAGCCCGGCAGATGCAAGAGAAACTTGACCTTGCCCTGATGGCAAGGTTGACGATTGGCCCATTCCACTTAAGGAGGTTAACGGCATGCAAGTTTTCAATGTTCAAGGTATGACCTGTGGTCACTGCGTAAAGGCAGTGATCAACGCCATTCAGGGCGCAGACCCGGCAGCCCGGGTCGAGGTCGATCTGCCTGCCGGCCAGGCCCGCGTCGACAGTGCACTGAGTGCTCAACGCATTGTTGAACTGATCGCCGAGGAAGGTTATCAGGCCCAGGCACGCTAATATTTCTCTACGTCGAGAGGCCAACGTCCGACAAGCCGGGTAGACTAGCGAATACTTAGCTTGCTTACGGATTTCCATGAACCTGCGAATCATCCTGATCCTCGGCGCGTTGTCGGCGTTTGGCCCGCTGGCGATCGATTTCTACCTGCCGGGCTTCCCGGCGATGGCCCTGGCATTCGGCACTGACGAACAACATGTGCAGTTGACCCTGGCCGCGTACTTCTTTGGCTTGTCCATCGGCCAACTGGTCTACGGTCCGGCGGCTGACCGCTTTGGCCGACGCAAGCCACTGTTGGTCGGTGTGGTGCTATTCAGCCTGGCGTCGCTGGTCTGTGCCTTGGCGCCGACCCTTGAATGGCTGATCGCGGCGCGCTTTGTTCAGGCGCTGGGCGGCTGCGCCGGGATGGTTGTGGCGCGGGCGATTGTCAGTGACCGTTGTGACGCGATAGGCGCTGCCAAGGTGTTCTCGCAACTGATGCTGGTCATGGGCCTGGCACCGATCCTGGCGCCGATGCTCGGTGGGGTGATGGTCAACGCCTACGGCTGGCAATCGATCTTCCTGGCCCTGACGCTATTCAGTGCTGCCTGTCTGGTGGCCGTGGCGGTGGGGTTGCCGGAGAGCATGCGCGCCGATCAGCCGCGTGGGCCGTTGTCGGGGGCGCTGGGGCAGTATTTCAATCTGCTCAAGGACCGGATTTTCATCGGTTACGCGCTGAGTGGCGGGATTGCCATGGCCGGGATGTTTTCCTATATCGCCGGCTCGCCGTTCGTCTTCATCAAGCTCTACGGTGTGCCCGCCGAGCACTACGGCTGGCTGTTCGGCACGAATGCGGCGGGGTTCATTCTGGTCGCGCAGGTCAACGCGCGGGTGCTGCGCCGGTTCGGCCCGGCCTGGATGCTGGCGCGGATGATCTGGGTCTATCTGGCAGCAGCACTGACGGTGCTGGGCATCAGCCTGCTGCGCACCGAGCAACTCTGGCCGTTGCTGGTGCCGCTGTTTGTCTGCCTGGCCAGCCTGGGCTGCATCATTCCCAATGCATCAGCCTGTGCCATGGATGGCCAAGGCCGTCGCGCAGGCAGCGCTTCGGCCTTGCTCGGCTGCATGCAGTTCACCGTGGCGGCAGGTGCCGCCAGCCTGGTGGGCGTGCTGCACGATGGCACTGCCACGCCGATGGCGCTGGTGATCAGCCTGTGCGGTGCGCTGGCGGTGAGCATGTCGGTGCTGACCCGGCGCTGGGTGGCCCAGCGCGGTTAAAAGCAATACTGTTCGATTAGGCACTGCCAGTCTCTGTGGGAACGAGCTCGCTCGTGAAGAGGCCGGCAACGTCACTGAAGATGTAGTGTTTTTACTGGCCTCTTCGCCGGTATGCCGCCCAGACCAAGGTCGCTGCCATTCGGGCATAAAACACTTAACTGAACAGTATTGCGGTTAAAAGCAATACTGGTCACTTAAGCACTGTATGCCCACAGTGGGAGCCAACTGTCTTTCATCATCCCCCGATGAATGGGCATTTTATAATGCCATCGCGGATAGATTCCGCGATGGCGGGCAAAGCCCGCCCCCCATTCAAACCACGTGATCACGCCATGGTGTTC
>NZ_JAMYDZ010000029.1:0-79781 GCF_024129905.1 Pseudomonas sp. 21LCFQ010
GAGGTATCGCAGGGCTTGGAATAAGGGAATGGACTTGTTGTGGGTGCGGTGCCACCCACGACCGCGACGTCAACGCCGCAAAGAACATTCTCGCGCTCGGGCATGAGCGTCCAATTGTGGGAATCCCCGCCCTTTAGGGCGGGGAGGATGTCAAGGTTAGTGTCGTTCAGCACCGCTCAACTCCAGCAAGTTCTGGAAGTTCGGGTCTTGCAAATGGGCCGCATGAGGACGGATTGTTTCGGAAAAGACAGTGATCGCTTGATCAATACTGCTCTTCAGCGTCGCCATTGCAGTCGTGACATCGGCAGTGGCCTGAGGGCCGAAAATCAGCTCGATTGATGAAGCCGGGATGATGGGCATCGTTGTTGCTCGCAGTGTCTCTTGCTCAGCCTTCTGCTGGGCAAGCTTGCGGGCGGCTTCTTCCACCTCATGTTGAGCGCGCTGCTTGGCTTCCTCAATCTGACGCCTGACCAACTCTCGGGCGGCTTCTTCTGCCTGTTGCTGTGCCAAACGGCGTGCGGCTTCCTCTGCCATCCGCTGGGCATGTTGGCGAGCCGCCTCTTCGGCCTGGCGCTGGGCAGTCAGTCGTTCCTGCTCCGCCAGGCGCACTTCTACCGCTGCGGTACGGTGTACGAAGTCCATCAGAAAACGATTGGACTCCAGTATGAAGTGAGCGTTATGGACCTCTGCTGAGAAACCTATGCCTACAAAGCCTTGTTGCCTGAATTTGAGATAGTTCTCGATATTCTCTTTGTCATAAGGCATGTGGCTGAGGTAAAGCCTGGCGTCATTGATATCCTGCGGAAGTAGCCCGGCATAGCGGCTGGTGACCAGATGCTGCGCACTGCTTCGGTATCGGGCAACAATCTGGGATGCCGCAAGACCAGCGGTGTTGCCTACGTGCGCCGCCAGATCCTGCTGCAGAAAATCGGGGAGCTGATGAAGGTGCTGATTGAACTCGTTCATGGGGCCGTCCTGTTCGATTTAGTGTAGTGGGCGTTATGGGCTATCAATGGGCATCAGGTTTGCGAAAGCCCGGCTTTCCATTTTTTTCACGCCATTCCTTGACGGTCTTGAGCATGCCTTCGGGGCTGTCTTCCTGACCTTCTTCTGGATAGAAGATCACGTCGGACCCGGCGGGGTGTTCGGTGACCTCTTTAAAATGGCTGACCATTCTGTTGGTGCGAAGCTCGAATTCTTCATCGCTGATATCTGTGGGGTTTGAGCAGAGCAATTCAAGGAAATTTAGGAATTCCGCTTCGGTGTAATCTTCGAATTTAGTTTTGTTTTTCATTCTTGTCTCCCCTGTGAATCTGGATGTGCCTTTTGGGTGTTACGATAACAATATTATCAATGTCGTAAACGGCACCGCCTTTTGCAATTTCTATTACATGATGCATTTCAAATCGCATACGTCCCCCAACCTGATCCGCTTCTATTGTGAACGGTGATCTTCCTCGATCTAATTGCACAGTGTTTCGTCTTGCGAACTGTGTTCGGATTTCAACATCTCTAGAAATTGCCGCCCATACAGCCTCTCTAAACTTTCCGAAGCTCTTGAACTCCTGTCCCCTTATCTGATTTGCAATATGTGCTGGGATTGGTGAGCCGTGCTTACTGGCACTCTCGCCTAACCAGGTCCCTGTCACAGGCTTGCCATAACCCGTGGCAGTTCCTGGGAGATCTCGCGGACTCTTGAAAAGAACATACGTGTCAGGTAGCCCCGAACCTGGCGGGAAGACGAGGATGTAGTCATCTGGGTCGTCGTTGGCGAAGCCTGGCAGGTCTTCTAGCCAGCCTTCCTGTGGCGATACATCAGTGCCTGGGTCGGCTGGCAGTAATGGTTTCTGGCCTGGAAAGCTTGTGGAGCTGTCTGCAGGTTGTTCTATTGGAGTCCACACCAGTGCCGGTGTGGTGTCGCCGTCACGAATGAACTCGTAGGTCTTGTTCTGGGCGTTGTAGGTGAAATGTCGTACACGAACTTTAGTGCCGACAGCTACGCCATCTGTAGCGACCCACCTGGCGACAGGTTGCTGCCCGTCGTCGACCATGGCCAGACGATGCGGTACATCAATGCTGCCGTTGACGCTGGCGACATAGCCGAGGTCCACAGGATGCGGCAGATTGAGCTGCGAGACCGGCGTTGCGATGGTTGATGAAGGCCGTTGTGCATCTGCCAGGGACGGCGAGTAGAGTGCCAAAGCAACAGCAGGGTATCTTTTCAATACGTCGGCAGCGGTTTTGAGAAAGATATTTCTGGCAACCTGCCGGGCTTTTTCCAGAGTGTCAGACGGTGCGGGAAGGGTCGAGGGCGAGCCGGAGGCACCAACCGCAGACCAGAGACGGTCGGCGCTGAAGTCAGTCGGTGCCGGGTCTTTAGATGGTGGTGTAGCGGGCGTGTCGGGTTGTGTGAGCAGCGCATGGCGTTCGGAAAGCGCTACGGACTGCTGTTCGAGCAATACAATCGCATCGGCAAGCAGCTTTGATTCCTGCACGTTGTCGGTAGCCTGACTCCAGGCTTGGTGAGCTTGCTGCGCAAGGGCGGCATCCCCGTGGCTGCGTGACTCCAGATAATCTCTGTATCGTTGCGTGGTCGTGGCCGCCAAGGCTTCGGCCTGAGCCAGGGTTTCAAGGCTGCGCTTTTCCAGCTCGTTGCTTTTCTGGGCGAGCAGGTCGTTGATGCGGGCTTTTTCCTGCAGGATCAGGTCAGCCAGTTGTTGTCCGGTTGGATTGCCGGTCAGTGGCTCAATGTTCGATACGACCTCCCCATGCAGCATCGCTGCTTGAGCTGATGCTGCTTGGGTGTAACGCTTTGCGAGATCTGCCTGAAGCGAGTGTTGCGCTTGAGCAAGGGTGTTGATGGTGTGTCGATAGGCCTGCTCACGTTCTGCCCTGGTGCGGTTCTCTGCTTCGGTACGGGCATGCTCGGCGGCTTGTGCGCGTAGTTGCGCCTCATGTTGCGCTTGGCTTTCTGCTTGCGCTGTGGCTTGAGCCTCGGCTGCGGCTTTTGCCAAGGCAGCCTGCCTGGCGCGGGCGTGCAAGCGTCTACGCCGCTTGCGGCGGCGCGATGAGCCGGTATTGGTAAAACTCCTGTCAAAAAAACCGATGTTCTGTGGTTTGGATGCACTACCGTGAACGATATTTACCGTTCCGGTGGTTGTATCGTGCAATGTATTGGTCTGCCTCTTTATCCTTGTAGCCATACAGTTCTCCTTGGTTGTATGGCTACGTTGGTTATTTTCAGGTTGTTGAGGTGGTATATATCTATATTGTTGGTCGTTTTTCTTTTTTGTTTGGCTTAATTGTGTGGGTGGTAAATGGTTGTTTTATCTGTGTCTGGGTTATTGATTGCTCTTGCTTAAGTTGCCCTTTTCTGCACTTTAACGACGGTTCTACGACACGTGCCTCGACAATCAAAAGTTGCCCCTTACCTTCCAAAGGACGAATTGACCCTGCCGCCAGGACTCCTATTCAGCCGCTGAACAGGTTCAGGCCGTTGCTATGTTGGCGGCGGGCATGACGCCTTCGCCGACGCCACCAGGCTCTGGGGGCTATTCCTTTTCCCTCAGCGGCCGATATGCTCTGCACAAGCGTTGTTCAGGCCATAGGCCTGTCGGCGAGAGGCTGTCAGCCGGATGCCGGCGTCGCTTTCCTCCGCAGGAAAGTTGCCGGACAATCGCGGTGCACACGAATTGAAGGAGTGGATTGTGAAAGCGTGGATCTTGATGTTGCTGGCTCTGTCGCTGCCTGCCCTGGCGCAGGCTGAAGAGAAGAAGGAAGAAGATGCCGCGCCCAAGCCGGCTTATGTGAGCCTGGCGCCGCCCTTTGTGGGCAATTACGCGCTCGATGGCGGTCCGAAGCTGCGCGTTTACAAGGCCGATATTGCCGTGCGGGTCACCGGCGCCGATGCGCAGACTGCGGTCAAGCGCAATGACGCCTTGATCCGCAACCAGCTGGTGGCGCTGTTCTCGCAGCAGACGGTCGAGAGCATGAGTTCGGCCGAGGCCAAGGAGGCGCTGCGCCAGGAAGCCCTCAAGCAGGTCCAGCAGGTGCTGACCACCGAAGAGGGCAAGCCGATCGTGGAAGACCTGCTGTTCAACAACCTGATCGCCCAGTAATCAGCGCAAGGCCAGGACCGCCGCCCACTGCTCGGCGGTCACTGGCATCACCGACAGGCGGCTGCCTTTCTGTACCAGAGGCAGCTGTTCCAGCGCGCTTTGCTGTTTGAGAAAGTCCAGCCCCAACACGTTGGGGAAGATCGCTTCGAAGCTCACTTCGATAGCGCTCCACGGATTCTTGTCCGCATTGGCCTTGGCATCGAAGTAGTGGCTGTCCGGGTCCAGCGCCGTCGGGTCCGGGTAGGCCGTGCGGGTGATGGTGCCGATCCCGGCAATGCCCGGTTGCGGGCAACTGGAATGGTAGAAAAAGAATGAGTCGCCCTCGGCCATGGCGCGCAGGAAGTTGCGTGCCTGGTAGTTGCGTACCCCGTCCCAGCGCGCCGTGCCCAGGCGCTGCAGGTCGCTGATCGAGAACTCGTCGGGCTCGGACTTCATCAGCCAATAGGCCACGTTGCATACTCCTGTTACAAAGAAAAACAAGGTGATCACAAAACCGACAGCCGGTTGACGTCAGGATTTGCGTACTCGTTCACGTTATCGCAAAATGCCGCACCTTTTTTCGTCACCGCTGTTGCACGGCCGTTCTGTACCCGTTGCTGACAACGTATTGATTCGCTGCAGGAGGGCAATCAATGAAACGCAAGCCGGATCTTCTCTGGATTCTCGTCATCGTCTTCGGCTTGGGTATTGTCACCACCGGCTACGCGCAAAGTCTCTGGGCCAGCAAGCCTGATGCGCCTGTAGAAATTACCCAGCAGAAGCAGAAGGTGCCGGGTCGCAACAACTGACCCTTCCGCTCACGCCAGATACCAGCGCTTGTCCGACACCGTCCCCAGCAGCGGGATGTCCCAACTGGCCAGTGCCAGCCGCTCGACTTTCTGACATTCATGGGCCAGGCCCAGCAGCGTCGGCTTGCGCCAGGTCTGGCGGCGGCTGCGGTAGGCCAGGCTGCGGTCATAGAAGCCGCCGCCCATGCCCAGCCGTCCACCGTGTTCATCGAACCCCACCAGCGGCATCAGGATCAGGTCAAGCGCCCAGATCCGGCGTTGTTTCGCGCGATTGATGCGCGGCTCGGGAATGCGGAAACGGTTGGGCTTGAACGCCTCGCCGCGACGCACGCGCTGGAAGACCATTTTGGTTCGCGGCCAGGCATCGAGTACCGGCAGGTAAGTGGCCTTGCCACGGCGCTGGGCGGCCTGCAGCAGGTAGCGGGGGTCGATTTCTCCGTCATTGGCCAGATACAGCGAGATGTGTCGGGCACGGCGAAATAGCGGATGCTGGGCCAGTTGTCGATACAGATTGCGGGCCGCTTCGCGTTGCTGGCTGCGGCTCAGGGCGCGGCGCGCTTTGCGCAACTGGCGGCGTAACTGCGGGCGGGTCAGCGCTGTGGCGCTGGTCATGAACGGGACGTCATGCAGGCAGATCCCCAGGCACGAGGAAGGCAAACCATCGCTTTGGCAGCCATGGCAGAAAATGGGACTCCCCAACGAGCCGCTGTCGGTGTAGCCCTTGAACCCGAAAGTTCAAGGTGGAGATTACAGGGGGTTTTAAGGCTTTCCGTCGAGCGGACATGCACACCAACCCCACGTGCAACCCCCGTGGTTGTGCGTATCGGCTCAGGGACATGACCGACTGGCAAACACTTCAGGGAGCGGCGCAAGTATACAGAAACGTTACGAAATATTCAGCTCCGTGACGAATCGGCTGTGGCCGGTGCGTCGTTGGCGAGGGCCAGGTCAACGCGTTCGAGCAGGTCACGGACCTGTTCACGGGTCGAGCCATTGACCTGCAGGTCGGGCAGATTCTGCTTGTGCAGCAGGTCATGGGTGATATTGAGGGCCGCCATCACTGCGATGCGGTCAGCGCCGATCACCTTGCCGCTGCTGCGGATTTCGCGCATCTTGCCGTCCAGGTAGCGGGCGGCGCCGATCAGGTTGGTGCGCTCTTCCTGAGGGCAGATGATCGAATATTCCTTATCGAGGATTTGGACAGTGACGCTGTTGCCGTTGCTCATGAGTCTTGCTCCAGGGCCTTGAGGCGCGAAATCAGTGACTCGACCTTCTGCCGGGCGATTTCGTTCTTTTCGATGAGGTGGGCGCGTTCCTCGCGCCAGGTCTTCTCCTGAGCTAATAGGAACGCATTTTGGCCTTTTAGTTGCTCGACACGTTCGAGCAACAGCTCCAGCCGGTTCATCAGTGCTTGCAGGTCGGCGTCTGTCATGGGTCCCTACTGATTACTTTCTGATGAGCGGCGCGGCTCAGGGTCGGGAGCGCCGGGTCGACAAACCTGTACTCGGGTACTTTGGGGTGCCTCTAAAAATGTAGGCGAGGCAGTCAACGCAGGGCAAAAACAGGCGAGGCAGCCGAGTTTACGGGTTGTAAATGAGCATGCCGAGCCTGTTTTTAACGCCGCGATGACAACGCAGGCAGTTTTTAGAGGTGGCCCCTTGGGGCTTTCAGCTTGTGCTCAAACGCTAACAGCCCCTACGATACAAGGCCTTCATTCTAGACATTGCGCCGTTTGGCGACCAGCTACCCATGCCCACGACAAATTCTCCGTACAAAGCTTTCGCCACCTTGTTGAGCAGCGCCGGTCATCCGGTTTCTCCTGCCGAGCTGCATGGCCTGTTATTGGGCCGCAGTTGCGCCGGCGCCGGTTTTGATAGCGAAGGCTGGTTTGCCGATGCTTCGATACTGCTGGAGACCGAGCCGCAAGACAACGTGCGCCAGGCGCTGATTGGCCTGCAGGAAATGGTCAAGGGCGAACTGAGCGGCGAAGACATGACCGTTGTGCTGTTGCTGCCGGGCGACGATGAACCGCTGGCCGAACGTGCCGGCGCTCTCGGTCAGTGGTGCCAGGGTTTTCTGTCGGGCTTTGGCCTGGCGGCTGGCGAGCGGGTTCTGAGTATCGAGGCCACTGAAGTGCTGCAGGACCTGGCGGCCATCGCTCAGGTCCAGGACGCGCTGGAAGAGTCCGAAGACGGCGAAAGCGACTACATGGAAGTCATGGAGTATCTGCGCGTGGCGCCGCTGCTGCTGTTCTCCGAGTGCGCCAAAACAGACGCTGCCCAGCCGCAGCCCAAGCCGTCCCTGCACTGATTCCCACTCTGCGCTGCCGCCGCCGCCAATGTTGCGGCCGGCACGCCTCACCGGGAGATGCCCCTTGCCGATGATCCACATCCCGAAATCCGAATATGCCCGGCGCCGCAAGGCTCTGATGGAGCAGATGGAGCCCAACAGCATCGCCATCCTGCCCGCCGCAGCCGTGGTGATCCGCAATCGCGATGTTGAGCATGTGTATCGCCAGGACAGCGACTTTCAGTACCTGAGCGGCTTTCCTGAGCCCGAAGCGGTGGTAGTGCTGATACCCGGCCGTGAGTACGGTGAGTACGTGCTGTTCTGCCGCGAGCGCAACCCCGAACGGGAGCTGTGGGACGGGCTGCGCGCCGGCCAGGAAGGGGCGATTCGTGATTACGGCGCGGATGACGCTTTTCCGATCAATGACATCGACGACATCCTGCCGGGGCTGATCGAAGGCCGCGATCGGGTGTACTCGGCGATGGGCAGCAATGCCGAGTTCGACCGTCACCTGATGGAGTGGATCAACAGCATCCGTTCCAAGGCGCATCTCGGCGCCCAGCCGCCCAACGAATTCGTTGCCCTGGATCACCTGCTGCATGACATGCGCCTGTATAAATCGGCAGCCGAGGTCAAAGTCATGCGCTACGCGGCGCAGGTCTCGGCCCGTGCCCATGTCCGAGCGATGCAGGCTGCGCAGGCCGGGTTGTACGAGTTCAGTCTGGAAGCGGAGCTTGAGTACGAGTTTCGCAAGGGCGGTGCGCGGATGCCGGCTTATGGTTCGATTGTCGCGTCTGGACGCAACGCCTGCATCCTGCACTACCAGGAAAACAGCGCGCCGCTGAAAAACGGCGATCTGGTGCTGATCGATGCCGGTTGCGAGATCGACTGCTATGCCAGTGACATCACCCGGACCTTTCCGGTCAGCGGTGTGTTCAGCGCAGAGCAGAAAGCGATTTATGAACTGGTGCTCAAGGCCCAGCAGGCGGCTTTCGAGGCCATTGGTCCGGGCAAACACTGGAACCAGGCCCATGAGGCTACGGTGCAGGTCATCACCGCCGGGCTGGTGGAGCTGGGCTTGCTGCAGGGCGATGTCGGGCAACTGATCGAGGATGGCGCCTACAAGGCGTTCTACATGCACCGCGCCGGTCACTGGCTGGGCATGGATGTGCATGATGTCGGCGACTACAAGGTCGGCGGCGAATGGCGGGTACTCGAAGTGGGCATGGCACTGACCGTTGAACCGGGAATCTATATCGCAGCGGACAACAAGAACGTGGCGAAGAAATGGCGAGGGATCGGCGTGCGAATCGAAGACGATGTGGTGGTGACCCGGCAGGGCTGTGAAATCCTTACCGGTGATGTGCCCAGAACCGTGGCCGAGATCGAGGCACTGATGGCCGCTGCCAAAGCGGTGGCGGCATGAGCCGGTTCAATCTGGCCATCGTCGGCGGCGGGCTGGTCGGTGCGAGCCTGGCCCTGGCCCTGCAGGCCGGCGCCCGCGAGCGCGGCTGGAAGATCGTCCTGATCGAGCCGTTCGCGCCGGGTGACACCTTTCAGCCAAGCTATGACGCACGCTCGTCAGCCTTATCGTTTGGCGCCCGGCGCATCTATGAACGGCTGGGTGTGTGGCAAGAGATTGCCCGACGTGCCGAGCCGATCCTGCAGATCCAGGTCTCCGACCGTGGGCGTTTCGGCGCTACGCGGTTGTCGGCCCTTGAAGAAGGTGTTCCGGCACTCGGTTACGTGGCCGAAAACGCCTGGCTGGGCCAGTGCCTGTGGCAGGCGCTGGACCGTGACGTGGTCAGTTGGCGCGTACCTGCTGAAGTGCAGAAGATGCAGGCGATCGACCAGGGCTTTCGGTTGGCCCTGAGTGACGAATCCGAACTCGAATGCGACCTGGCCGTGCTGGCCGATGGCGGGCGTTCCAGCCTGCGCGAGCAACTGGGCATCAGTGTCCGTCAGCGACCGTACGGGCAGACCGCGCTGATCGCCAACATCACCCCCGGCGAAGCACATTGCGGGCAGGCGTTCGAGCGGTTCACCGAGCAAGGCCCCATGGCCTTGCTGCCGCTGCCGGAAAACCGCTGTGCGCTGGTCTGGACCCGCACCGGTGACGATGCCCGGCGCCTGGCCGCGCTCGACGATCGCAGCTTTCTGGCCGAGTTGCAGCAAGCCTTCGGCTATCGCCTGGGCAAGCTGTGTCAGGTCGGCGCGCGGCATGTGTACCCGCTGACACTGGTCGAAGCCGACGAGCAGGTTCGTTCGCATCTGGTGGTGCTGGGCAACGCCGCGCACAGCCTGCATCCGATTGCCGGGCAAGGTTTCAACCTGTCATTGCGCGATGCCGACGCCCTGGCCCAGACCCTGCTGCAAAGCGCTCAGGCGCCCGGTGACCTGGCGACGCTGCAACGCTACCGCGAGCACCAGCAACTGGATCAGCAACTGACCGTCGGTTTCTCCGACAAGGTCACCCGGCTGTTTGGCAGCACCCGTGCGGTGGTCACTACCGGGCGCAATCTGGGCCTGTTGGGCCTGGATCTGCTGCCGCCGGCCAAGCGCTGGTTTGCCCGCCAGGCCATGGGCCTGGGAACCCGCTCCGATGCGTAACCTTTACCCCAAGATTCAAGCGAGAGTGATCTGAACCATGGAAACCCGCGCGGATGTGCTGATCGTCGGAGCCGGTATGGTCGGCAGTGCCCTTGCCCTGGCGCTGCAAGGCAGCGGCCTGGACGTGCTGGTGGTCGATGGTGGCTCGCTGAGTGTCAAACCCTTTGACCCGCAAGCCTCGTTTGAACCGCGGGTCAGCGCGCTGTCAGCGGCCAGTCAGCGGATTCTGCAACGCCTGGGCGCCTGGGACGGTATCGTTGCCCGGCGCCTGAGCCCCTATGGGCAGATGCACGTCTGGGACGGCAGCGGCACCGGGCAGATTCACTTCAGTGCCTCCAGTGTGCACGCTGACGTGCTGGGCCATATCGTCGAAAACCGGGTGGTGCAGGACGCCTTGCTGGAGCGGCTGCACGACAGCGACATCGGCCTGTTGGGCGAAGCCCGTCTGGAGCAGCTGCGTCACTCTGGCGACGACTGGCTGCTGACCCTGGCTGATGGCCGCCAGTTGCGCGCGCCGCTGGTCGTGGGCGCTGACGGGGCGCATTCGGCCATCCGCCGCCTGAGCGGTACGCCGACCCGTGAGTGGGATTACCTGCACCACGCCATTGTCACCAGCGTGCGCACTGCCGAGTCTCATCACCGTACGGCCTGGCAGCGCTTTACCGATGACGGCCCGCTGGCATTCCTGCCGTTGCAGCGTGAGGGCGAACACTGGTGTTCGATTGTCTGGTCGGTGACCCCGCTGGAGGCCGAGCGCCTGATGGCGCTGGACAGCGCGACCTTCTGTGCCGAGCTGGAGCGGGCCTTTGAAGGTCGTCTGGGCAGTGTGCTGGGCACCGACCCGCGGCTGTGTGTGCCGCTGCGTCAGCGTCATGCCAAGCGTTATGTGTCCCGTGGCCTGGCGTTGATCGGCGATGCCGCGCATACCATTCATCCGTTGGCCGGGCAGGGCGTGAACCTGGGGTTGCTGGATGCAGCGGTGCTGGCCGAGGTGCTGTTGCATGCCGTCGAGCGTGGCGAGAACCTCGCTGATGAGCGTGTGCTGGCCCGCTACGAGCGGCGCCGCATGCCCCACAATCTGAGCCTGATGGCAGCGATGGAAGGCTTCCAGCGGTTGTTCCAGGCTGACCCTTTGCCGCTGCGCTGGCTGCGCAATACCGGCTTGAAGGTGGTCAACGATTTGCCTGAGGTCAAGGCGTTGTTCGTCCGTGAGGCTTTAGGGCTGTCAGGCGAAATGCCGGAACTGGCGAAAATCTGAGTCAGCCTATTACCCACTTCTGTAACATTCTGTTACTCCTCAGGAGGGTGTTCGATTGAGGTGCTTAATGGGATTCACTACCATTTCGCCCTTGTATTCGAAACCAGAGGCTTTTTTCATGCAGGCAAGCAAGCGTTTTATGGCTGCCCTGACACTGACCCTGCTCGGCGGTGCCGCCCAGGCGGCCGACGAGGTGGTGGTGTATTCATCGCGGATCGATGAGTTGATCAAGCCTGTTTTCGACGCCTACACCGCCAAGACCGGCGTCAAGGTCAAGTTCATCACCGACAAGGAAGCGCCGTTGATGCAGCGCATCAAGGCCGAAGGCGAGAACGGCGTGGCCGACCTGTTGCTGACCGTTGATGCCGGCAACCTCTGGCAAGCCGAGCAGATGGGCATTCTGCAACCCTTCAGCACACCGGTGATCGACGCCAATATTCCTGCGCAGTATCGCTCCTCGGCCCATGCCTGGACCGGCTTGAGCCTGCGCGCGCGAACCATTGCCTACTCCACTGACCGGGTCAAGCCCGAAGAGCTGAGCACCTACGAAGCACTGGCCGACAAGAACTGGGAAGGCCGCCTGTGCCTGCGCACCGGCAAGAAGGTCTATAACCAGTCGCTGACGGCCACGCTGATCGAGACCCACGGTGCCGAAGCGGCCGAGAAAGTGCTCAAGGGCTGGGTCAACAACCTGTCCACTGACGTGTTCTCTGACGATATCGCGGTGCTGGAGGCGATCAATGCCGGGCAATGCGATGCCGGTATCGTCAACACCTACTACTACGGTCGTCTGCACGCGCAGAACCCGCAACTGGCGGTCAAGCTGTTCTGGCCCAACCAGGCCGACCGTGGCGTGCACGTCAACCTGTCAGGCATCGGCCTGACCAAACACGCGCCGCATCCAGAGGCCGCCAAAGCGTTGGTCGAATGGATGACCGGCCCCGAAGCCCAGGCGATCTTCGCCGGGGTCAACCAGGAGTTCCCGGCCAACCCGAACGTGCCGCCAAGCGCAGAAGTCGCCAGTTGGGGTTCGTTCAAGGCCGACACCATCCCGGTGGAAGTGGCTGGCAAGCGCCAGGCCGAAGCCATTCGCATGATGGATCGTGTGGGCTGGAATTGATTTAATACCTGCCCTGTTCACGGCTGAAGCCGCTCCTGCAACCTAGGAGCGGCTTTAGCCGCGAATGAGCCTCCTTCCCGCTTCGAGACTCCCCCTTGGCCCATCCTGCCCAACGCCGCTGGTATCCCCTGGTTTTTGTCATCGCCGCGCTGGTGCTGTTACCCCTCAGCGTATTGCTGCTGTCCTGGGAGAGCATCGACCGGGAGATCTGGTCGCACTTGCTTGAGACCCAGATGAGCCGCCTGCTGGGCAACACCCTGACTCTGGTGTTGGGGGTCGGCGTCGGCGTGACTTTGCTGGGTGTCAGCCTGGCCTGGCTGACCAGCCTCTGTGAGTTTCCGGGGCGGCGCTGGCTCGACTGGGCCTTGATGCTGCCCTTTGCGATTCCGGCTTACGTGCTGGCCTTCGTGTTTGTCGGCCTGCTGGATTTTGCCGGGCCTTTGCAGACCTTGCTGCGCGAATGGTTCGGCAGTGGTGTGCGCCTGCCCAGGGTGCGTTCCACCGGCGGTGTGATCCTGGTGCTGGTGCTGGTGTTCTACCCCTACGTTTACTTGCTGGCGCGCACGGCGTTTCTGGCTCAGGGCAAAGGCCTGATGGAGGCGGCGCGGGTGTTGGGCCTGTCGCCGTTACAGGCGTTCTGGCGCGTGGGTTTGCCGATGGCGCGGCCGGCGATTGGTGCCGGTATTGCCTTGGCGCTGATGGAAACCCTGGCTGACTTTGGTGCGGTGTCGGTATTCAACTTCGACACCTTCACCACCGCCATCTACAAGACCTGGTACGGCTTCTTCAGCCTTTCCAGTGCCGCTCAACTGGCCAGCCTGTTATTGCTGGCGGTGATGGTCGTGCTGTACGGCGAACGGCGCCTGCGCGGCGCCAATCGCGCCGCCAACGAGCGTCCACGGGGCAAAGCCTTGTATCACCTGCGTGGTGGCAAGGCGTTGGCCGCGACCAGCTGGTGCCTGCTGGTGTTCATCTGCGCGTTCGCCGTACCGATGCTGCAACTGGTGGTGTGGGTCTGGCAGCGTGGCCGTTTCGATCTGGATGAGCGCTACACCGGCCTGGTGCTGCATACCCTGTACCTGGGCAGCATGGCGGCGTTGATTACCGTCAGTGCTGCGTTGATCCTGGCCTTTGCCCGGCGTCAGGCACCGACCCCGCCGATCAATGCCGGGGTGGGGTTGGCCAACCTCGGTTATGCCTTGCCAGGTTCGGTACTGGCGGTGTCGATCATGCTGGCCTTCAGCTATCTGGACAAAGCCCTGGTCATTCCGCTGTCCGGCTGGTTGGGCGGAGCCGGTAAGCCACTGTTGCTGGGCAGCCTGTCGGCCCTGTTACTGGCTTATCTGGTGCGCTTCATTGCCGTGGCTTACGGACCGCTGGAAAACAGCCTGGCGCGGATCCGTCCGTCGTTGCCTGAAGCGGCGCGCAGCCTGGGCGCCAGTGGGCCACGGCTGTTTTTCAAGGTGTATCTGCCATTGCTGGTGCCGGGGGCCTTGAGTGCGGCGCTGCTGGTGTTCGTCGATGTGCTCAAGGAAATGCCGGCCACTTTGCTGATGCGCCCATTCGGCTGGGACACCCTGGCGGTGCGCATCTTCGAAATGACCAGCGAAGGCGAATGGGCTCGTGCTGCATTGCCCGCACTGACGCTGGTGCTGGTCGGTCTGTTGCCGGTGATTGGCCTGATTCGGCGCTCGGCACGGCAGATCGGCTAGGCTTTAGCTGGTGGCCAGATGAAATGACACTCGATGTTTCCGGTACTGCACATCGGGTGCGGGCCACCGCTCATACGGCTACAATGCGCCGCAATCGATGCAGGCCGGGTTGGCGTCACGGGTTTTCATTTGCGGTAAACCCCGAGTCATTGGGGGACCCGTCGGCCCAAGCCTGGCCTGTATCTTCGCCACGCCCGGAAGGAGACACCCATGGGACAGCGTACCCCCCTGTTTGACCTGCACCTCGCACTTGGCGCGAAGATGGTCGATTTTGGTGGTTGGGACATGCCATTGCATTACGGATCACAGGTCGAGGAGCACCATCAGGTGCGCCGCGAATGCGGCGTTTTCGACGTTTCGCACATGCGCGTGATCGATGTCATCGGCAGTCAGGCCAAGGCCTGGCTGCGTTATCTGCTGGCCAACGATGTTGGTCGTTTACAAGAGCCGGGGCGCGCGCTGTACAGTGCGATGCTCGATGACAACGGCGGAATCATCGACGACATGGTCGTCTACCTCACTCCGCGCGGTTACCGGCTGGTGGTCAACGCTGCCACCGGCGCCAAAGACCTGGCCTGGATGCGTTCGCGGCTAACCGGTTTCGATGTCGAGCTGGTAGAGCGCCCGGAGCTGTCGATGCTCGCCATTCAGGGGCCGCAGGCCCGCAAGCGCATCGCTGAACTGGTGTCCAGCGCACGCGCCGAACTGATCCGCAGCCTCAAGCCGTTCGAAGGCCATGATGAGCACGACTGGTTCATCGCCCGCACCGGTTACACCGGTGAGGATGGCCTGGAGATCATCTTGCCCGCCGAGCAGGCGCCGGCCTTTTTCAACGATCTGGTCGGCGCGGGCATTTCTCCCATCGGCCTGGGCGCGCGCGACACCCTGCGGCTGGAAGCCGGCATGAACCTGTATGGCCAGGATATCGACGAGAGTGTGTCGCCTTTGGTGGCGAACATGGCGTGGAGCGTTGCCTGGCAGCCCGCTGATCGTGATTTCATTGGCCGCAGCGCCTTGGAGGCCGAGCGCGCCCGTGGCGTCAACTCCAGGCTGGTGGGGCTGGTGCTGGAAGAGCGCGGCGTGCTGCGTGCCCATCAGGTCGTGCGCGTAGCCGAAATCGGCGATGGCGAGATCACCAGTGGCAGTTTTTCTCCTACGCTAAGCAAGTCCATCGCTCTGGCGCGGGTGCCCATCGGCACGGCCGACCGGGCCGAAGTGGAAATCCGTGGCAAGTGGTATCCGGTGCGCGTAGTGCAGCCAAACTTCGTGCGTCATGGCAAAGTGTTGATCTAATTTTATGCGGACTACCGCCGACCTGATGATTTTGAGGATAAGCAAATGAGCAATTTTCCCGCCGATCTGCGTTACGCCGAAAGCCATGAGTGGGCCCGTCTGGAAGCTGACGGCACGGTAACCGTGGGCATCTCCGATCACGCGCAGCAGGCTCTGGGCGACGTGGTATTCGTCGAACTGGCGGAAGTGGGCAAAGTATTCGCCGCCGGTGATGCCGCAGGCGTGGTGGAGTCGGTCAAGGCCGCATCGGACATCTACGCGCCGGTGGCTGGCGAAGTGATTGCAGTCAACGAAGAACTGGCCGACAGCCCCGAGTCGCTCAACGAAGAGCCTTACCAGGCATGGATCTTCAAACTCAAGCCATCGAACGCTGAGGCCGACCTGGCCAAGTTGCTTGATGCTGATGCCTACAAGGCACTGACGGGCGAATAAGCCTGCTCGCTGGAACAAAGATGCCGCTCTTGTGAGCGGCATTTTTTATTGCGGCCTGGTCGTGGTTATTCCTGGGCCACGGCATGACGCGCAAGGATGGCGTTGGCCAGTTCCATGTCGTTGGCCTGCAGGCCTGGATTATCCTGGCGAACCTGGGCAATGGCCGCCTCCAGGTAGGGGCCACGGATACCGCCTTCGCTGGCGACGAAGCTGCCGGCATCGTCCTGGGCAGCGGCAACCAGCTTATGGTCTTTGAACGTCAGATAAGTGGAGCCGGTGGTGGCCCCGGAAGAAATGACATCCCGCCAGAAACCGGCATCGGCCATGGCCGAACCGACGGGCAGGGAGAGCAGAGCACAAGTGGCGACAGCAAGCTTCAGACGCATGGTGAGGTACTCCAGTGAAAATGGAATTTCGAGTAACTTGGAGATCCGAAACACTCGTCAAGTTCCATAAGCCTGCTTTCGCCCCTGCGCCAGGCCAGCGGTGTTTGCAGTCAAACGGCTACCTAGGCCAGCTCAACGCGCAGCACCGCGCCGTCCTGGCTCACCACTTTGACCCGGCTGCCGGCCGGAGCATCCGGGCCTACCACGATCCATACGCTGTCACCGACCTTGATCTTGCCACGCCCGTCGACAATCGCCTGTTGCACGATAAAGGCATGACCGATCAACTCCTGACCTCGCATGTTCAGCCCTGGCTGATCTGACGGGCGGACTGCACTGCGCTGCCGGTACCACCAGTACACCGCTGTCAGCACCGCAAATACAGCGAACAACAGCAACTGCAAGCTCCAGCCCAGCTCTGGCATGATGAACGTCAGGATGCCGACCGCCGCCGCGGCGATGCCGATCCACAGCAGATAGCCACCTGCACCGAACATTTCCAGGATTAGCAGCGCCGTGCCCAGCGCCAGCCAGTCCCAGTACGACAGCTCATACAGCCAGTTCATGACGTGTGCCTCAGGCCTTGCGATCGAACGTGGCTTTGACGATCTCGCCAATACCGCCCACGGCACCGATCACCTGAGTCGCCTCCAGCGGCATCAGCACGACTTTGCTGTTGTCGGCTGATGCCAGCTGGCCAAGCGCTTCGACGTACTTTTGGGCGACGAAGTAGTTGATGGCCTGCACGTTGCCGGTGGCGATCGCTTCGGACACCACTCGGGTAGCCTGGGCTTCTGCTTCGGCCTGACGCTCACGGGCTTCAGCTTCAAGAAAGGCCGCCTGACGGCTGCCTTCGGCTTCGAGAATCTGCGCCTGCTTCTTGCCCTCGGCGGTCAGGATCGCCGAGGCCCGCAGGCCTTCAGCCTCAAGAATTTGCGCGCGCTTGATCCGTTCGGCTTTCATCTGCCCGGACATCGCGGCCATCAGGTCTTGCGGCGGGCTGATGTCCTTGATCTCGATCCGGGTGATCTTGGTGCCCCATGGCGCAGTGGCTTCATCGACGATGCTCAGCAGGCGTTCGTTGATGTTGTCACGCTGGCTGAGCATCGCGTCCAGCTCCATGGAGCCGAGTACGGTACGGATGTTGGTCTGCAGCAGGTTGCGGATGGCATGTTGGAGGTTGTTGACCTCGTAGGCGGCTTGCGCGGCATTGACTACCTGGAAGAAGCACACCGCGTCGATTTCAACCGTAGCGTTATCAGAGGTAATGACTTCCTGGGGTGGTACATCGAGCACGCTTTCCATCACATTGATCTTGTGCCCGATGCGGTCCATCACCGGGATGATGATGCTCAGGCCGGGCTTGAGGGTAGTGGTGTAGCGGCCGAAGCGCTCCACGGTCCACTGATAACCCTGAGGCACCACTTTGAAACCCATCAATACAATGGCAATTGCCAGCGCGACGAATAGCAGAATGACGATGCTTTCGGTTGGCATAACGTCCTTATCCTTTTGCAGATTCCATCCTTGTCAGGCCGGTGCCGGTGGGATGGAGCATCGACACCAAGCCCCGGATACTAGCGCTGCTCGCTTTGCGGCGTCACTCGCAGGACTTCTTCAATTGTTGTCAAACCGTTTGCAATTTTTTGCGCGCCCGACAGGCGCAGGCTACGCATGCCCTCCTTGAACGCCTGACGGCGCAGCCCGGTGAGGTCCAGGTCAGAGGAAATCAGCCCCTTGACTGCGTCGGACATCAGCATGATTTCGTACACCCCGGCGCGACCCCGGTAACCGGTGTCCCGGCATTCGACGCAGCCTACGGCCCGGCAGGCACCGCTGGGCACCGGTGCCTGCCAGGGGCGGGTCAGCACCTGCCAGTCGGCCTCATCAAGCTCTACCGGCGCTTTGCAGTGCGGGCACAGGGTGCGCACCAGGCGCTGGGCCATGACCCCGAGAATCGTGGCCTTGAGCAGATAGTGCGGCACACCCAGTTCGAGCATGCGGCTGATCGCGCTGGGGGCGTCGTTGGTGTGCAGGGTCGAGAGCACCAGGTGCCCGGTCAGCGCGGCCTGAATGGCCATTTCGGCGGTTTCCAGGTCGCGAATCTCGCCGATCATGATGATGTCCGGGTCCTGGCGCATCAGTGCCCGGATGCCGCTGGCAAAGGTCAGGTCGATATTGTGCTGGACCTGCATCTGGTTGAAGGCCGGCTCGACCATCTCGATGGGGTCTTCGATGGTGCACAGGTTGACTTCCGTGGTCGCCAGTTGCTTGAGCGTGGTGTACAGGGTGGTGGTTTTGCCGGACCCGGTCGGCCCGGTGACCAGAATAATCCCGTTGGGCTGGCGGGTCATGCCCTGCCAGCGGCGCAGGTCGTCGCTGGAAAAACCCAGTTGGTCGAAATCCTTGAGCAGCACTTCGGGGTCGAAGATCCGCATCACCAGTTTTTCACCGAACGCGGTGGGTAGGGTCGACAGGCGCAGTTCGACCTCATTGCCATCCGGGGTGCTGGTCTTGACCCGGCCATCCTGGGGTTTGCGCTTTTCTGCGACGTTCATCCGGCCCAGGCTTTTCAGGCGGCTGACCACTGCCATGGTGACCTGCGGCGGGAATTGATAGACGTTATGCAGCACGCCGTCGATACGAAAACGCACGGTGCCGCTTTCCCGGCGTGGTTCGATATGGATATCACTGGCGCGTTGCTGGAAGGCGTACTGAAACAGCCAGTCGACGATGGTGACGATATGCGCATCGTTGGCATCGGGCTCCTGATCGCTGGAGCCGAGTTTGAGCAATTGTTCGAAGTTGCCCAGGTTGCTGATTTTCTGATCAGTGGCCGTGGCGCCGCTGACCGAGCGGGTCAGGCGGAAAAACTCGACGGTCATGCGCTGGATATCGACCGGGTTGGCGACTACCCGCTTGATTGGCAGCTTGAGTACGTGTGACAGGTCGGCTTCCCAGGAGCTGACATAGGGCTGGGCGCTGGCGATGGTCACCGCCTCGCGATCCACTGCCACGGCCAGAATCCGGTGGCGCTGGGCAAAGGCATAGGACATCAATGGTGTGACGGCTGCCACGTTGATCTTCAGCGGGTCGATGCGCATGTATGGCTGGCCGCATTGCTCGGCGAGCCAGGCGGTGAGCGTTTCCAGATCGAGTTTGCGCCCCGGCCGCGCCAGGTCGTCGAATTGCTGGGTGGCCAGAAACTCCAGCGGATGCAACTGAATATTCGCGGCACTGCGGCGTTGGGTGACGGCCGCCTCGGCATCGGTCTGGCTCAGATGATTCTGTGCGACCAGCTCGCGCAACAGATCGTTCAGGTCGAGCCAGCGGTCTGTTGGGGTATGGGCGTGAACAGCCATGCAGGTTCCTTGGGCGAGTCCGGGAATTGATCCAAGCGTAGACCCCAAGGGTGCCAGTGTTATCCCCCTTGTGTGAACAGGAATGTCTTGTGTTACCCCCTCATGCGCTGATCAATGCCGCTGCATGAGCCAGCTGTGGCGGCTGTTCGAGCCTGTGTAACTGCACCGATTCGACGTCGATCAGGTTACGCATTTTTTCGCCGATGACCTGCGCGCGATGCCCGCTCAGGCCGTCGACGGCCACGTCGATTCGCAAGCAGTTGCCCTGACGCAGCACATTGACCTCAAGAGGCACCAGATACTGCATGGCGAGCAGGTTCAGAACCTGACACAACAGCGCCGGTTGGGCATCGGCCAGCACCCGGTAGCGGACGCAGCAATGAACATTACCGGCGGCCCAGCTATCTGGACGGTGGGCGGGGGCGGGAAAGGCTTCGAGGCTGGACATGCGTGAGTCTCCTGGGCAGGTGAGGAAATTCTTGCATGCGTATCGGGAAAATACTGGTCTATGATCGCGGTTACAGGCTTTATTTTGGATTGATAAAGCAAGGTTGGCCATCAAAGAGAATTGTTTATGCAGATTGAGCTGGATGCCTATGACCGCAAGATCCTCAAACTGCTGCAAGAGGACGCTTCGCTGTCCAGCGCGCAGGTTGCCGAGCAGGTGGGGCTGTCACAATCACCGTGCTGGCGACGCATTCAGCGGCTCAAGGATGAAGGGGTGATCCGCCGTCAGGTGACCCTGCTGGACCGCAAGAAGATCGGCCTGGACACGCAGATCTTTGCCGAAGTGAAACTCAATGCCCATGGCCGTTCGAATTTTGCCGAATTCACCGACGCGATCCGTGAGTTTCCTGAGGTGCTGGAGTGTTACGTGCTGATGGGCGCGGTGGACTTTCTGTTGCGCATCGTCACCGCTGATATCGAGGCCTATGAGAAGTTTTTCTTCGACAAGCTGTCGATGGTCCCGGGGATCCAGGAGGTGAATTCGATCGTGGCCCTGTCGGAGATCAAATCCACCACCAGTTTACCGTTAGGACGTTGAGCGGCAGGACGCTCAGCCGCGCAACAACTGCCTCCAGGCCTTGGTCTGGGTGACGATAAGCGCCTGGCTGACACGTTCGGCAAGCACTTCGTCGCTGATGTCCTGGTTGGCCAGTTGCTCCAGCTTGTTCAACTCGCCGTACAGGCGATCCAGCTCGGGCAGTTCCAGCACGCCACGGGCCCAGTGCAGCCAGACCTGGATGCGCTCGATGCGCGGCAATTGCTCGGCCAGGTCTTCAGGTTGCTGCTGGTAGCGGTCCAGTTGCAGTGCGCTGGCCTCGGCGGCCAGCAGGGTCGGCAGCCAGTTGCCCAGCGGCACGACGCCCAGGCGTTCGCCGCGCTTGTTGCGCTCGACGGTCCAGCCGCGAGCCAGCAGCCAGCGTGAGGTGCTCAGCGAGAATTCGCCCCAGCGCGTGTCTTGCAGCTCTTCAAGGAACTGCTCGTGGGCCGCGCTACGCACGTCAGCATCTTCCTGGCCGGCCTGGACCAGCGGGCGCCAGTCTTCGAGCAGCGCATCCAGTGCAGTACGCAGGCTGTTGGTGGTGCTGCGCGGGGCGCACTGGCCCAGGCTGCCGGTCAGGGCGCGCAGCTCAGCCAACAGCTCGACCCACTCTTGCAGCAGGCGCCAGTGGCCGTTGAAACGGTATTGTTCGGCCAGCCGCTGGCTGCTGCCCAGCAGGTGCCAGGCCAGGGCGGTGTAGGCGTCGTCCAGGCTGGTTTCGGCCGTCAGTTGCGGGGCCTTGAGGCTCAGCGAATAACTGCCGGCGTCGAACAGGCGATAGCCGCGCTCGGCCTTGCTGATATCGCACGGCATCAATGGCAGGCTGGCGGCCAGCTCGGCGGCCAGTTCCAGCAATGCGTCAGGCTCGCCTTCGCGCAGTTCCAGCTCCAGCTCGCAGATTTCTTCTTTCTGCTTGCCGGCCACCACCTGACCCAGATCCAGAGCGGCTTCAATCACCACTTTGGCCTTGCCACGGCCCCAGGCGATTTCGGCTTTTTCACGCACGAAGTCAGTGGTGAACAGCGGTTTGATGGTTTTCTTGTCCAGTTCGGCCAGTTGCTCGGGCCAGCACTGGCCGTCGAGCTTTTTCAGGTCCAGCTTGGGTTTGGCGATATCCCAGTTGAATTCATTGCGCTCGGACAGCCCGGCGACGCTCTGGCCACGGGTCTTGAGGGTCTGGATGAGTTGCTCGCCATCGCGACGGATGCGCAGCGCGACCTTGGCCCGGGCCAGATCGCGCTCCGGGGTGTCGAAATACTGGTTGGTCAGTTCCAGGCGCTCCCAGCCACTCTTGTTGCGTTTTTTCAGCAGGGGGTGATCGCGCAGGGCGGCGAGGGTCTCGCGGCTGACGCGGAGTTTGATTTCGGTTTCTTTCTGCATGGCCGGGGCGATCCAAACGCGGGTGCTGGTGAACGGGCAGCCATGGGCATGGCGGCGAAGCGCTGTAGTTTACAGGACGCAGGCGGTTTATTCCTGACGCGTTATACCCCTATGATGGTCCGCAAGCCTCAAGGAACCGTCATCCATGCCTTTGCCATCCATGAAAGAGCAGTTCGCTGCGCTGATCGCCACACCTTCGGTGAGTTGCACCCAGCCGGCGCTGGATCAGTCCAACCGGCCGGTCATCGACCTGCTGGCCGGCTGGCTCGATGAGCTGGGCTTTGCCTGTGAAATCCAGACCATTTCGCCCGGCAAGTTCAACCTGCTCGCCAGCTACGGCAGTGGCCCGGGCGGTCTGGTGCTGGCCGGGCACAGCGACACCGTGCCCTATGACGAAGCCCTGTGGCAGACCGATCCGCTGAAGCTCACAGAAGTTGACGGTCGCTGGGTCGGCTTGGGCAGCTGCGACATGAAAGGCTTCTTCGCGCTGATCATCGAGGCGGTATTGCCTCTGCTGGCCCAGCCGTTCAAGCAGCCGCTGTTGATTCTGGCCACCTGTGACGAAGAGTGCTCGATGGCCGGGGCCCGTGCCCTGGCCGAGGCGGGGCGGCCTCTGGGGCGTGCGGCGGTGATCGGCGAGCCGACCGGGCTGCGACCGATTCGTCTGCACAAAGGCGTGATGATGGAGCGCATCGATATCCTCGGGCGCAGCGGCCATTCCTCCGATCCGCGCCTGGGCCACAGTGCGCTGGAAGCGATGCACGATGTGATCAGCGACCTCAAGGGGTTACGCGCGCAGTGGCAGGCCGAGTACCACAATCCGCAATTCAGCGTGCCGCAGCCGACCCTCAACCTGGGCTGCATTCATGGCGGTGACAACCCCAATCGCATCTGTGGCCAGTGCTCGCTGGAGTTCGACCTGCGGCCACTGCCGGGCATGGACCCCGAAATTTTGCGCTCGCTGATTCGTCAGAAATTACAACCGCTGGCCGAGCGTCATCAGGTCAGCATCGACTACCAGCCGCTGTTCCCCGAGTGCTCGCCGTTCGAGCAGCCGGCCGATGCGGAACTGGTCCGGCTGGCCGAGCGTCTGACAGGTCATACGGCAGCAGCGGTGGCATTTGGCACCGAAGCGCCTTATCTTCAGCAGCTTGGCTGCGAGACGCTGGTACTCGGCCCTGGCGACATCGCCTGTGCGCACCAGCCGGGCGAGTATCTGGAAATGTCACGTTTGCAGCCTACAGTGCGTCTGTTGAGACAATTGATTGAACACTACTGCCTGACGCCCCAATAAGCGCTCCGGTCCGAATTCACAAATATAAGGAGACTGCGCGTGTTGCCAGGCCTGTTCCGACGATAACCACCACTGTGTTGTGCGTGTTTCTGTCTTTCGTCCAACTTTTTACAGGCTTTTACGGTTATGCCCGAATACGTCAACTGGCTGCGTCACGCGTCTCCTTATATCAATGCCCACCGGGACTGCACCTTTGTGGTGTTGCTGCCCGGCGACGGGATCGAACACCCGAACTTCGGCAATATCGTCCACGACCTGGTGCTGCTGCACAGTATGGGCGTGCGTCTGGTGCTGGTGCATGGCACCCGCCCACAGATTGAAAACCGCCTGGCCCAGCGCGGCCTGCAGCCGCGCTACCACCGTGACCTGCGCATTACCGATGCCGAAACGTTGGAGTGCGTGATCGACGCAGTGGGTGGCCTGCGCATCGCCATCGAAGCCAAGCTGTCAATGGACATCGCCAACTCGCCGATGCAGGGCTCGCGCCTGCGGGTGACCAGTGGCAACCTGGTCACCGCCCGGCCAATCGGTGTGCTCGACGGTGTTGATTATCTGCACACCGGCGAAGTACGCCGGGTCGACCGTAAAGGTATCAACCGTCTGCTTGACGAGCGCCATATCGTGTTGATGTCGCCGCTGGGCTATTCGCCCACCGGTGAGGTGTTCAACCTGGCCTGTGAAGATGTCGCAACCCGGGTGGCGATTGATCTGGGGGCCGACAAACTGCTGCTGTTCGGCGCCGAACAAGGCTTGCTGGACGACAGCGGCAGGCTGGTTCGTGAACTGCGTCCGCAGCAGGTCCCGGCGCATCTGCAACGGCTGGGCAGCAGCAGCTACCAGGCCGAACTGCTCGACGCGGCGGCCGAAGCGTGCCGTGGCGGGGTGGGCCGCAGCCATATCGTCAGCTACGTCGAGAACGGCTCGCTGTTGACCGAACTGTTCACCCGCGACGGTGGCGGCACCCTGGTCGCTCAGGAGCAATTCGAGCGTGTACGTGAAGCCGGTATCGAAGACGTCGGTGGCCTGATCGAGCTGATCACGCCGCTGGAAGAACAGGGCATTCTGGTCCGCCGCTCGCGGGAAGTGCTGGAGCGCGAGATCGAGCAGTTCAGCGTGGTCGAACGTGAAGGGATGATCATCGCCTGTGCGGCGCTCTACCCGATTGCCGACTCCCAGGCGGGCGAGCTGGCGTGCCTTGCGGTCAATCCCGAGTACCGCCATGGCGGTCGCGGTGACGAGTTGCTCGAACGCATCGAAGACCGTGCCCGTGCCCTGGGCATTACCACGCTGTTCGTTCTTACCACCCGTACCGCCCACTGGTTCCGCGAGCGCGGCTTCGAGCCCAGCAGTGTCGACCGCCTGCCCAGCGCCAGGGCATCGCTGTACAACTACCAGCGTAATTCGAAGATCTTCGAGAAAGCGATTTAGGGTTTCCGGTAACAGGATTTCGCGGCTGAGGCGGATCGCCGTCCGGCCGCTCCTACGGATATCAACCGTCTGTAGGAGCGGCTTTAGCCGCGAAGACAAAAACAGCCGCGAAAATCGATCAATTACTGATCGACAGAATGCTCGCCTGATAGGCACCGACAAAGGTGTCGAAATCCACCACTTCTTCGCTGGCTTCAAGCTCGGCCTGTTCATTCAGCGAGGTCTGTGCCAGCTTTTCGAAGTGCGCCTGATCTTCTGTGCTCAGAGGGTGAGCGCGGAAGTATTGGGCATGGAGCTTGCTCTGGCGCAACGAGAAGGCCGCGAAGCCCTCGTTGTGCTCGCGCATGCTGGCAAGAATCCGGGCCGACGGGGTCAGTTCAGGATCGTCTATCTTGGCCTGCTGCGCGATCAGTGAACGACAGTGTTCGTCGCTGCCGCTGGCCTGGTCGAGCAACTGCGCGATAGGCGCGATCTTTTCCAGCAATTCAGTGGCCCAGTGCTTGAGTTCAACTGGCGAGCCGCCGCGTTGCAGCTGCAGGCCCGGCCGACGACCTTCCTTGACCACGCTGAGGAAGTTGTTGCCCGCATTGCCGCATTCGCCGCTGGACAGCTGCGGACTCTCTTGCAGCGCGCAGAACAGGATAAAGGCGTCGATGAAGCGCGCCTGCTCCAGATTGATACCGGTCGGCAGAAACGGGTTGATGTCCAGGCAGCGCACCTCGACGTATTGCACGCCACGAGCGATCAACGCCTGGATCGGCCGTTCGCCGGTGTAGGTCACCCGCTTGGGGCGGATGTTGGAGTAGTACTCGTTCTCGATCTGCAGCACGTTGGTGTTGAGCTGCACCCACTCGCCGTTGGCATCGTGGGTACCGGTTGCGACATAGGGCGCATAAGGCGTGGCGACCGCGCGGCGCAGGCTGTCGGTGTAGCTCTGCAGGTCGTTGTAGCACGGCGTCAGGCCGGCCTGGGCCTCGCTCTGATAACCCAGGTCGCTCATGCGCAGGCTGGTGGCCCACGGCAGGTACAGGGTGTTCTCGTCGAATGCCTGTAACTGATGGCTGCGACCGCGCAGGAAGCCTTTGTCCAGGGCCGGCGAAGCGCCGAACAGGTACATCAGCAGCCAGCTGTAGCGGCGGAAGTTGCGGATCAGGACAATATAGGAGTGCGACTGGTAATCGCGGTCATCACCGGCAAAGTTCTCGGTCTGCTTGAGCACGCTCCAGGCGGCTTCAGGCAGCGAGAAATTGTAGTGGATGCCGGCGATGCACTGCATGGTGCGGCCATAGCGCAGCGCCAGACCCTTGCGGTACACGTACTTGAGTTTGCCTATGTTCGAGGTGCCGTAATACGCCAGCGGAATAGCTTCTTCGGCGGGCAGCGGCGATGGCATCGACGGGCTCCACAGCAACTCGTCACCGAGCTTGCTGTAAACGAAGCGATGAATCTTTTCCAGGCTGTCCAGGGTATCTGCCGGGTTTTTCAGCGCCGGTGTGATGAACTCCAGGAGCGATTCGGAATAATCGGTGGTGATCTGCTCATTGGTGAGCGACGAGCCTAACGCCTGCGGGTGCGGGGTCTGGGCCAGTTCGGCCTGGTCGGTGACGCGCAGGCATTCACGTTCGATTCCGTGCAGGCACTGTCCCAGCAATGGGAGGTTGGTGCGTTCGCCAAGCACGGCCAGGCGGTGGTTGAGAAATTCGCTCAAGGTGGATTCCTTCACACATCGGTCGCCCACATATGGGGGTAGAGCCGACGGTCTACAAGGGTGAAGAAAGGAACTGGCGTTGTCGCCTGGTTGGGTCTTTAACGCCGGCTCAAGATTCACGGTTGCTTGCCATGCAGTCGATTTGTCGACTTTTTTGACAGGATTAGCGGCAAATTACCCTAAACAGAGGGGGTACAGCTAGATTGCCTACGATCTTTACCAGCTAAAAAACGCCACGCCCGAGTCGGGCGTGGCGGTTACCCTGACGCAGATCTTGCGTACCGGTCAGGTCTGCCAAGAGCCAGGCAGGCGCTCAGACAATCGCGAAGGTGCCCTGCGCCTTGGCGATCAGTTTGTCGGCCTGCAGCACCTCGGCTTCTACCACCAGGGTCCTGCGCCCAGCGTGCAGGACCCTGGCAACGCACAACACCTCGCCCTCGCTGACCCCGCGCACATAGTTGATCTTGCACTCGATGGTCACGCTGCGCTGCTCGAAGCCGTGGGCGCTGGAGCAGGCCAGGCCCATGGCGATGTCGACCAGGCTGAAAATGGCCCCGCCATGCATCATGTTGCCCCGGTTGCGCAGGTGCGCTTCCAGAGGCAGTGCGACTTCGGCAACGCCGCCGCCCAGGCTGCGAATCTCGCAACCGAGCATGCGCAGGTAAGGGCTGTGGGTCAGCGCCTCAGGGATCTCCATCAACGCTTCTTCAACTGCTTGGCATTGGCGAACAGCGAAGCCATGGCGTTGTTGGCCGGGGCCGCAGTGCTGCTTTCCTTGCGTGGCGCCGCGCTGGTCTGGCGCGGTGCAGCGCCCGGACGTGAGCCACGAGCGCCGTCGATTTTCTCGCCCGGTGTATCACTCATGCGCATCGACAGGCCGACGCGCTTGCGCGGGATGTCGACTTCCATGACCTTGACCTTGACCACGTCGCCGGCCTTGACGGCTTCACGCGGGTCCTTGATGAACTTCTCCGACAAGGCAGAAATGTGCACCAGGCCGTCCTGATGCACGCCGATGTCGACAAAAGCACCGAAGTTGGTGACATTGGTCACGACGCCTTCGAGGATCATGCCCAGCTTGAGGTCCTTGAGGTCTTCGACGCCTTCCTGGAACTCGGCGGTCTTGAACTCGGGACGCGGGTCACGACCGGGTTTGTCCAGCTCACTGAGAATGTCGGTGACGGTCGGCAGGCCGAAGGTTTCGTCGGTGAATTTCTTCGGGTCCAGGCGCTTGAGGAAGGCGGTGTCGCCGATCAGCGAGCGGATGTCGCGGTCGGTCTGCGCGGCAATGCGCTGTACCAACGGGTAAGCCTCGGGGTGCACCGCTGAAGCATCCAGCGGGTTGTCGCCGTTCATCACACGCAAGAAGCCTGCGGCCTGTTCGAAGGTCTTCTCACCGAGGCGGCTGACTTTCTTGAGTTCATTGCGGGTCTTGAACGCGCCATTGGCATCACGGTGGCTGACGATGTTCTGCGCCAGGGTGGCGTTCAGGCCGGAAATGCGCGACAGCAGTGCCACCGAAGCGGTGTTCACATCCACGCCCACGGCGTTCACGCAGTCTTCGACCACCGCGTCCAGGCCGCGAGCCAGCTTGAGCTGCGAGACGTCGTGCTGGTACTGGCCGACGCCGATGGATTTCGGATCGATCTTCACCAGTTCGGCCAGCGGATCCTGCAAGCGGCGGGCAATCGATACGGCACCACGGATCGACACGTCGAGGTCCGGGAACTCGCGCGCTGCCAGTTCGGACGCCGAGTACACCGAAGCGCCGGCCTCGGAGACCATGATTTTGGTCATTTTCAGGGCTGGATACTTTTTGATCAGCTCAATGGCCAGCTTGTCGGTCTCGCGGCTGGCGGTGCCGTTGCCGATAGCGATCAGGTCCACCGAGTGCTTGGTGCACAACGCACCCAGTACGGCGAGGGTCTGATCCCATTGGTTCTTCGGTACATGGGGGTAGACCGTGGCGTGGTCGAGCAGCTTGCCGGTGGCGTCGACCACGGCGACCTTGCAACCGGTACGCAGGCCCGGGTCGAGGCCCAGCGTGGCACGCGGGCCGGCCGGCGCGGCGAGCAGCAAGTCATGCAGGTTGTGGGCAAATACGTTGATCGCCTCGGTTTCGGCGCTGTCACGCAACTCGCCCAGCAGGTCGGTTTCCAGGTGGTTGTACAGCTTGACCTTCCAGGTCCAGCGCACGACCTCGCCCAGCCATTTATCGGCTGGCCGGTTCTGATTGCTCAGGCCGAAGCGCTCGCCGATCATCAGCTCGCAGGGGTGCAGGCTGCCGGGTAACTCTTCGCCGACCTTCAGGGTGCCGCTGAGGATGCCTTCATTGCGGCCACGGAAAATCGCCAGGGCACGGTGCGAAGGCATGTTTTTGAGCGGCTCGTCGTGTTCGAAGTAGTCGCGAAATTTCGCGCCCTCTTCTTCCTTGCCGGGCACCACGCGGGCGCTGAACACCGCCTCTTGCTTGAGGAACCCGCGCAGCTTGTCGAGCAAGGTGGCGTCTTCGGCAAAACGCTCCATGAGGATGTATTTGGCGCCTTCGAGCGCCGCTTTGACATCGGCCACGCCTTTCTCGGCGTCGACGAAACGCGCCGCTTCGCTTTCCGGATTCAGACCGGGGTCGTTGAACAGGCCGTCGGCCAGTTCGCCCAGGCCGGCTTCCAGGGCGATCTGGCCCTTGGTGCGGCGTTTCTGTTTGTACGGCAGGTACAAGTCTTCAAGACGGGTCTTGGTGTCGGCCAGCTTGATTTCGCGGGCCAGCTCCGGGGTCAGCTTGCCTTGTTCTTCAATGCTGGCAAGGATGCTGACCCGGCGCTCGTCGAGCTCGCGCAAATAGCGCAGACGCTCTTCCAGATGACGCAGTTGCGTGTCATCGAGGCTACCGGTCACTTCCTTGCGGTAGCGGGCGATGAACGGCACAGTCGAGCCTTCATCCAGTAGTGCTACGGCCGCTTCGACCTGTAGTGGGCGGACACCGAGTTCCTCGGCGATGCGGCTGTTGATGCTGTCCATAAGACCACCTGAGCAAAATAACTAGCGAACTGCCATCGTTTGCGAACGAACGTTGTCTGACATTGCCTGACTAAAAGAGTGCCCGAAAAAGGGCGGCGCATTATAACCAGCCAGGCCCCGTTAGGGGATTTGGACGATGCACAGCATCATCTGTTGGCGTTCAGGCACCAGCATTTATCCTGCATCCGGTAAAATCTGCTAACAATGCGCACGATGCGCATCATCCCGGCTACGCCATAATGCGCCCCGTGAATATAGGAGCATCCGATGAGCAGCACTGCACTTAATGCCGAAGGCGAAAAAATCCTGATCGTCGATGATGACCCAGGGTTGAGCAGCCTGCTGGAGCGTTTTTTCACCAGCAAGGGCTATCGCGCCCGCGCCGTAGCCAATGTCGAGCAAATGGACCGCCTGTTGTCCCGTGAGGTGTTCAACCTTGTGGTGCTCGACCTGATGCTGCCTGGTGAAGACGGCCTTTCCGCCTGCCGCCGGCTGCGCGCGGCGAATAATCAGGTGCCGATCATCATGCTGACCGCCAAGGGTGATGAGCTGAGCCGCATCAAGGGCCTGGAGCTGGGTGCCGACGACTACCTGGCCAAACCGTTCAACCCTGACGAACTGATGGCACGGGTCAAGGCTGTCCTGCGTCGCCAGGCGCCTGCCGTTCCTGGTGCGCCTGGCAGTGAAGAAGAGTCGGTCACCTTCGGTGACTACGAACTGTCGCTGGCAACCCGCGAGCTCAAGCGCGGCGATGAAGTGCACATGCTCACCACCGGTGAGTTTGCGGTACTCAAGGCGCTGGTCATGCATGCCCGCGAGCCGCTGACCCGTGACAAGCTGATGAACCTGGCCCGTGGCCGCGAGTGGGATGCCCTTGAGCGTTCCATCGACGTGCAGATTTCCCGTCTGCGCCGCCTGATCGAGCCGGACCCGTCCAAGCCTCGCTACATCCAGACTGTCTGGGGTGTGGGGTATGTATTTGTACCGGACGGCAGCGGCGCTCGCTGACAGCTCACTGCCCGTTTCGCGAAACCGTTGATGCGTCGATAGCCCTGTAAAGGGTTATCGGCGTTTTTGGCTTTGCGCAACGGTCGTTTCAATTGACAGAAACCGCGAGCCTGTCTCGCCCTGCAAAGTGTGAACGCTGCACCTATGAAGACTCCGCTGTGGTTTCCGCAAAGCTTCTTCTCGCGCACCCTTTGGCTGGTGCTGATCGTCGTGCTGTTTTCCAAGGCGCTGACCCTGGTCTACCTGCTGATGAACGAGGATGTGCTGGTCGACCGTCAGTACAGCCACGGCGTGGCGCTGACCCTGCGCGCCTATTGGGCAGCCAACGAAGACGATCGGGAAGCCATTGCCGAGGCGGCCGGTTTGATCCGGGTGGTCGGCGGCGGGGTGCCCGAGGGTGAGCAACACTGGCCCTACAGCGAAATCTATCAGCGCCAGATGCAGGCTGAACTGGGCGAAGACACCGAGGTGCGCCTGCGCGTCCACGCGCCGCCGGCGCTGTGGGTGCGCGCGCCGAGCCTGGGGGATGGCTGGCTCAAGGTGCCGCTCTATCCACACCCGCTGCGCGGCCAGAAAATCTGGAGCGTGCTGGGCTGGTTCCTGGCCATCGGCTTGCTCTCCACCGCCTCGGCCTGGATCTTCGTCAGCCAGCTCAACCAGCCGCTCAAACGCCTGGTGTTTGCCGCCCGCCAGCTTGGCAAGGGGCGCAGCGTAAGGCTGCCGATCAGCGATACACCGAGCGAAATGACCGAGGTGTATCGCGCCTTCAACCAGATGGCTGAAGACGTTGAGCAGGCCGGTCAGGAGCGTGAGCTGATGCTGGCCGGGGTTTCCCATGACTTGCGGACACCGCTGACCCGCCTGCGCCTGGCGCTGGAAATGAGCGAAAAGAACGAGTTTCTGGACGGCATGGTCCGCGACATCGAAGACATGGACGCGATTCTCGACCAGTTTCTGGCGTTCATTCGTGACGGACGCGACGAAGAGGTTGAAGAGGTCGATCTTGGCCACTTGGTGCGTGAAGTGGTCGAGCCGTTCAACAGCGACGATGAGCATATTCGGGTATGCCTGGAGCCGATCCCGCCGTTCGCCTTGCGGCGGCTGTCGATGAAGCGTCTGCTGACCAACCTGATCGGCAACGCCATGCACCATGCCGGCACCGGCATCGAAGTGGCAGCCTACGTCTCGGGCGATAACGGTGCCCCTTATGTCGTGCTCAGCGTTCTGGACCGGGGTGCGGGTATTGACCCGTCGGAGCTGGAAATCATCTTCAACCCGTTCATCCGCGGCGACCGCGCTCGCAGCGGCAAGGGCACTGGCCTGGGGCTGGCCATCGTCAAACGTATCGCGGCGATGCACGGCGGCAACGTAGAACTGCGCAACCGCTCCGGCGGCGGCCTGGAAGCTCGTGTCCGCCTGCCGCTGGGCCTGATGCTGCCCCGCGACGCGGTGTAGGAGGGGCTTCAGCCCCGAAGCTTTTCCTTCACCCATAGCCGTGGGGAATAAAAGCTTCCCGGCTGAAGCCGGTCCTACGCCGGTCCTACGCCGGTCCTACGCTGGCCCCGTGTCGGTCCTGTCTCAGCCCTTGCCCTTGGTGCGGGTCAGGTTGGGGCCGCTGTTTTTCTCCAGGTGTTCGATGATCATCCCGGCGACGTCCTTGCCGGTAGTGGTCTCGATGCCTTCCAGGCCCGGTGAGGAGTTCACCTCCATCACCAGCGGGCCGTGATTGGAACGCAAGATATCGACGCCGGCCACTGACAGGCCCATGACCTTGGCGGCGCGCAGGGCGGTCATGCGCTCTTCAGGGGTGATCTTGATCAGGCTGGCGGTGCCGCCCCGGTGCAGGTTGGAGCGGAATTCGCCGGCCTTGGCCTGGCGCATCATCGAGGCGATGACCTTGTCGCCGACCACGAAGCAGCGGATATCCGCGCCACCGGCTTCCTTGATGTATTCCTGGACCATGATGTCCTGCTTGAGGCCCATGAACGCCTCGATCACCGACTCGGCGGCCGACACGGTTTCACACAGCACCACGCCGATCCCCTGGGTGCCTTCCAGTACCTTGATCACCAGCGGTGCACCGTTGACCATCCGGATCAGGTCGGGAATGTCGTCTGGTGAGTGGGCAAAGCCGGTGACCGGCAGGCCAATGCCGCGCCGCGACAACAACTGCAAAGAGCGCAGCTTGTCTCGGGAACGGGCGATTGCCACTGATTCGTTGAGCGGGAACACACCCATCATTTCGAACTGGCGCAGCACTGCACAACCATAGAACGTCACCGAGGCGCCAATGCGTGGAATCACCGCATCGAAGCCTTCCAGCGGCTTGCCGCGATAGTGAATCTGCGGCTTGTGGCTGGCGATATTCATGTAGGCGCGCAGGGTGTCGATCACCACCATTTCATGGCCGCGCTCGATACCGGCTTCAACCAGGCGGCGGGTGGAATACAGACGCGGGTTACGCGAAAGCACAGCGATCTTCATGCAGCACCTGAGGGAGTAGAGGCCGGGAACACCGGCTTGTCTTGTACGTATGTAATGCCCGGATTGACCACCAGTTGGCCGTCGATCAGAGCGTTGGAACCCAAAAGCAGCCGATAACGCATCGACTTGCGACAGGCCAGGGTGAATTCCACCGGCCAGACGCGATCACCCAAAGCCAGGGTGGTCCGTATCACGTAACGGACCTGTGCATGGCCGTTGGAGCTCTTGATGGTCTTCATGGCCACCAACGGTGCTTCACAGCGTCGGTGACGCAACTGCACCACCGTGCCCAGGTGCGCGTTGAAGCGCACCCATTTCTGGCCGTCGCGTTCAAAAGGCTCGATCTCGGTGGCGTGCAGGCTTGAAGTGCTGGCCCCGGTGTCGATTTTTGCCCGCAGGCCGGCTACCCCCAGATCGGGCAGCGCCACCCACTCGCGCAGGCCGATTACTGTCAGATGATCGAATGTCTTCAAGGCGATTTCCGTACTACTCAGGACTTCTGCCAGGCCTCGGGACGAATCTGGGCCATGGCTTTGAACGCAGGTTTGGCAAACCAGTAACCCTGCATCAGAAAAACGCCGCAATCGGCGAGAAAGTCTCTTTCCTCCACATGCTCGATGCCTTCGGCAATCACCATGATATTGAGCTCTGTGCACATGCTGAGCACCGCACGGGCAATGGCCTGACGGGGCCGGTCGAGATGAATGCCACGAATCAGGTCCATGTCGAGCTTGATCAGGTCGGGTTGAAAATCCGCCAGCAGCTTGAGCCCAGCATAGCCTGCGCCAAAGTCGTCGATGGCGGTCATGAAGCCGAACGCCTGATACTCGCGCAGAATATTCTGCAAATGCTTCACGTTGTCCACATGTTCGACTTCGACTGTTTCGAAGATCAGCCTGTCCAGCGGAAAATTGTGCTGCCGCGCCGCCTCCAGGGTGCTGCGGATGCACAGCTCCGGCCGATAGACCGCGTTGGGCAGAAAGTTGATCGACAGGCGCTCGGTCATTCCAATGCTGGCGGCGCCGGCGATAGCGGCGGTACGGCAACTCTGGTCGAAGCGGTAGCGATTCTGGTCGTTGACCTGAGCGAGCACGCTTTGTGCGCTCTCGCCATTGGGGCCGCGTATCAACGCTTCATGGGCGAACACTGAGTGATCACGCAGGTCGACGATCGGTTGGTAGGCATACTCAAAGCCGAAGCCCAGAGCTGGACTGCCAGTGCACCCCTGACAACCGCGTCTTGGGGCTGTCAATGAATCCGGAAACTTTGTCATGACATCCTCCAGCGGGCACAGGGTGGGCGGCTCTATCAGATTCTTGATGAGTGGTTTTGACAAGCCGGGTTCGGTTACTTCATGTTCGTTGCTGACCCAGATCCAATAACGCCGGTAATCGTGGCGAGCGCTCAGGTATCAGGCCTGGTTATGCTTCAGATTGCCATGCAGATGAGAAATTCAGATGGCGCAAAAGGCAGAAGACGACGACAAGGTTCGTCTCGACAAATGGCTATGGGCGGCACGCTTCTACAAGACCCGTGCCCTGGCCAAGGCAGCGATCGAGAGTGGCAAGGTGCACTGCCGGGGCGAACGTTGCAAGCCCGGCAAAGAACCGCGTGTAGGCGATGAATTCCAGATCCGTACCGGTTTTGACGAACGGACCGTGGTGGTCGAGGCGCTGTCGGTGGTCCGGCGCGGCGCGCCCGAGGCCCAGGCCCTGTACCGCGAAACCGCGCAAAGCATCGCCAATCGCGAGGCGGCGGCTGCCCAGCGCAAGGCCGGCAATCTGAGCGTGATGACTGACGGGCGCCCGAACAAGAAGCAACGTCGGCAACTGGATCGCTTTCATGACAGCTCGGGCGGTTGAGCCGGTTTCAGTTGCATGCCGGTTCTGCTGGTAAACTGTTGGCCATTCACTCTGATCAGAACCTATCCCTTTTATGTCTGAATCCCCTGTAAAAGACTTCACCCAGCGCTTCATCTTTGACGAGAGCGATGTTCGCGGCGAACTGGTCGCCCTGCACAGCAGTTACGCTGAAGTGCTGGCCCGGCATCCGTACCCGGCGCCTGTCGCGCGTCTGTTGGGCGAACTGATGGCTGCGGCGGCGCTGCTGGTCGGCACCTTGAAGTTCGACGGCCTGCTGACCCTGCAGGCGCGCTCCAGCGGCGCAGTGCCGCTGTTGATGGTCGAATGCTCCAGCGAACGTGAACTGCGCGGCATTGCCCGCTATGACGAGGCGCTGATTACTGATGCAACCACCGGTTTGCAGCAACTGATGCCCGATGGCTCGCTGGCCATGACCATCGATCCACGGCACGGCAAGCGCTACCAGGGCATTGTGGCGCTGGACGGTGTCGATCTGTCGGCAAGCCTGTCGAGCTACTTTGTGATGTCCGAGCAGCTTGGCACGCGCTTCTGGCTCAAGGCCGACGGCCAGAACGCCCGTGGCTTTTTGCTGCAACAACTGCCGGTTGCGCGCATCACCGATGCCGATGAGCGCGCTGCCAGTTGGGAGCATGTTGTCACCCTGGCCAATACCCTGAGCGATGAAGAGCTGCTGGGGGTTGATAACGAGACCCTGCTGCACCGCCTCTATCACCAGGAGCAGGTGCGACTGTTTGACACGCAGCCGATCACTTTCCGCTGCAGTTGCTCACGCGAGCGCTCCGGCAGCGCCCTGATCAGCCTGGGCGAGCAAGACGCCCAGCAGCTGGTCAAGGAGCACGGCGGAGCCATCGAGATCGACTGCCAGTTCTGTAACGAACGCTATCTGTTCGACTCCACGGATGTCACTCAGCTGTTTGCTGGTGGTGGCGTCGACTCGCCGTCCACTACTCGCCACTGACTTTGCTGGCGATAGAACCCTCCAGAACACGATCAAGCACGTTCATAACGTTCTGACCGGAGGGTTCTATCATTTCCGGGCATTTCTGGCATAATCCGGCCCACTTTTGGCTGTAGTAGTGCTTGTTTTTTTACTACAAAAACCGTTTGGAACACTCGGCATTCCGCCGATGGGGACCCTCATGACGCAAACCAAGAACGCTGTGTACACCGACCTGAGCATCGACGACCTGGTCAAGGAAGCCCTTGCCCGTGGCGAAGGCGAACTCGCCGACACTGGCGCACTGGTAGTGAGAACCGGCCACCGTACTGGTCGCTCTCCGGTGGACCGTTTCATCGTTGAAGAGCCAGGTACTCAGGACGCTATTGCCTGGGGCCCGATCAACCGCAAGTTCCCGGCCGACAAGTTCGACGCGCTGTGGGACCGCGTTGGCGCCTACCTGGGCGAGCGCGAGCGTTTTGTTTCTCATGTCCATGTCGGTTCTGACCCCGCTCACTATCTGCCGGTCAAGATGACCACCGAGACCGCGTGGCACAACCTGTTCGGCCGTTGCCTGTTCATCAACCCTGAGCAGTACAACGAAGGCGCCAAGGACGAGTGGCAGATCTTCAACGCCCCTTGGTTCGTCTGTGAGCCAGAGCGTGACGGCACCAACTCCGACGGCACCGTGATCATCAACTTCGCGGCCAAGAAGGTTCTGATCGCTGGCATGCGTTACGCCGGTGAAATGAAAAAAGCCATGTTCTCGGTGCAGAACTTCCTGCTGCCTGAAGCTGACGTGCTGCCAATGCACTGTGCGGCCAACATGGGCGAAGAGGGCGACGTGACCCTGTTCTTCGGCCTGTCCGGCACCGGCAAGACCACCCTGTCGGCCGACGAAAGCCGTTACCTGATCGGTGACGACGAGCACGGTTGGGGCGAGGGCGTAGTGTTCAACATCGAAGGCGGTTGCTATGCCAAGTGCATCGACCTGTCCGAGAAGAACGAGCCCGTCATCTGGAAAGCCATCCAGCACGGCGCCGTCCTGGAAAACGTGGTGCTGGACCCGACCACCAAGAAAGCCGACTACGCCGACGACAGCCTGACCCAGAACAGCCGTGCGGCCTACCCGCGCGAGCTGATCGAAAAACGCGCACCGAAGAACCTGGGCGGCGAGCCCAACGCGGTGATCTTCCTGACCTGCGACCTGACCGGCGTACTGCCGCCCGTGTCGATCCTCAGCGAAGAGCAGGCTGCCTATCACTTCCTGTCCGGCTACACCGCACTGGTTGGCTCGACTGAAATGGGTTCGGGCGCCGGCATCAAGTCGACCTTCTCCACCTGCTTCGGCGCACCGTTCTTCCCGCGTCCGGCTGGCGTTTACGCTGAGCTGCTGATCAAGCGTATCCGTGGCTTCAACTCCAAGGTCTATCTGGTCAACACCGGCTGGACCGGCGGTGGCTACGGTGTCGGCAAGCGCTTCAACATCCCGACCACTCGTGGCGTGATTGCAGCGATTCAGAGCGGCGCGCTGATCGGTGCCGAGACCGAGCACCTGGACATCATCAACCTGGACGTACCTAAAGTCGTTCCAGGTGTCGAAACCGTTCTGCTCAACCCACGTAACACCTGGGAAGACAAAGCGGCCTACGACCAGGCGGCCAAAGGCCTGGCTGGCCTGTTCATCGAGAACTTCAAGAAGTTCGAGGTGAGCGACGCCATCAAGGCGGCCGGTCCACAGCTGTAATTTCAGCTGGCTTAACAAGAAACCGCCCTTCGGGGCGGTTTTTTTATGAGACAAGCTTCTCTGCAGCGAGGGTCTGACGCCTCTGAGCGCCTGCTGTGTCGCACGCTGAAAACTACATGTCGTAATTAAACAAACTTTTTTCCGGTCTGAATTTCAGCCCATTTCAAAGGGTGTCTTTGTTCATTTGCGGCGACAGTAAAAGCTCTGAAACAATGCTTTTCACTCACTCGGCGAGCAGCAGGACAGACCTTTGACGACCTCCAGCATCCAGATCCAGCGTTTTCAACCCCAGGACCAACAAGGCGTGATCGATGTCATCGTGCCGATCCAGCAGCAGGAGTTCGGCATCGCCATCACTGCAGCAGATCAGCCAGACCTTGCTGCTATTGTGGATTTCTACCAGCGCGGCACCGGTGATTTCTGGGTCGCGAAGCAGGCTGGTACGGTGGTTGGCACCATTGGCCTCAAAGACATCGGCCAAGGCCAGGCCGCCCTGCGCAAGATGTTCGTGGCCGCAGCTTATCGCGGTCGTGAATTGGGCGTGGCTGCGAAGCTGTTGGCCGAGTTGCTCGAAGGCGCCAGGAGTAAAGGCGTGAAAGAGGTCTTGCTGGGCACCACCGACAAATTCCTCGCGGCCCACCGTTTCTATGAAAAGCACGGTTTCATAGAGGTGGCCAAGGACAGCTTGCCGGCGAGCTTTCCGTTGATGGCGGTGGATAGCAAGTTCTATAAGCGGGTTCTTGAGAACTGATGCCGATCAGCCAAGGGCAGCGCGGGTTCTGTGGGAACGAGCTCGCTCGTGAAAGCGGCATTACATCCACAACAGATGTAGCGGTTTTACTGGCCCTTTCGTTGGCGTGCCGCCCAGACCAAGGTCGGCTCCCACCGGGACCTGGCCAGGTCCGAAATCGCTTAACTGATCGGCATTAATTCTTGAGAACTGATTGTGCAGAGCGAAAATCCTGAAGCCCATGCTCAGCCAGCAAGGGCCTTGAGAACGTTCTGGGGATCGTTGTGAATAGCTTTCAGTAGTGCACGTGCAGGTCCTGCGGGCTCACGACGGCCCTGTTCCCAGTTACGCAACGTGCCTATCTGCACATCGATCATTGCAGCGAATTTCGCTTGAGACAGGCCGGTTGAGCGGCGTATCTCTTTGACCTGCAGTGCGTCCACCGTGAACTCGCGCGACGCTGCTTTTTCTCCACGAATGATCCCATCCATTTGCTGGACGCTTTCCATTAATTCATCGAAAAATTTGCTCATGGTTAACTCCATCCGTCGATGATGGTTTTCAATGCTTTTCGTTCGTCCGAGCTCAGATCGTGTTTTTCATTCTTCGCATAGATCATAAGCATGGCGATCCTGGACGCTGAAACGAAGTGATAGTAGATAGCCCTTGCACCGCCACGTGTGCCGCGACCTCTTGAGGCGACGCGAATCTTTCGGATACCCCCGGTTCCCTCAATCAACACGCCCTTTGAGGGGTTTTTTAGGAGGTCCTTCAGTAGATCATCGTACTCTGCGTCTTCAAGCAGTTCTTTAGCGCGCTTTGTAAATACAGGTGTCTCGATAAAAATCATATACGAGTATACGCCTCTGGCGTACCTTTTGAAGTGCGAGCTGCCGCAGGAGAATAGGTGTGTGCTGCTCAATAGCCCTGAAGGCTCTTTTCCAGAGAAATGGATATTAGAGGGCGGCTGAAAGCTGTGACAGATGAAGAGGCAGCTATAAACGTAGGAAATGCCTATGTTTAGATAAGAAAAAACTTAGCAAGATGTAGTCTTTCAGGGGCTCGAAGGTCGGGCCGCAGTTTGCTTGATGCGAGTCGCAACTCACAGGTGTCTAAAGACCTCATACGGAGCTTTTCTCCAGCAACGCTGTCCCATCTGGCTAAGCATATTTTCCGCAATAGAAGGACGACAACGATGTTGGTAACAAGGAACTGGGCAGCGCTGATGCTGGGCTTGTGCATCGCCACGGGTGCGATGGCTGATAACGATACGGCGCGGCCGCAGGTTGCTGACCGGGTGGTGGCTTACTCGGGCACGCAAGGGGTGAAGGTGTGGACGCTGCGCTATGCCGAGCGTTCGGCCAACCAGGCGCTGGTGCAGATCGAGGGTGTTGATCACGACTGGGACAAGCGCATCCAGCAGATGACAGTCGAGAAGACCAGCAAGGACACCCGCTATTCGACGCAAGTTGATGGCAAGAAGTATGTCGCGCTGATCGTTCAGGGCAACTATGGCGAGCTGTATCTGCCGGGCGAAGCGCAGACCGCTTCGGTGGGCTATGACGAGGGACTGTCCAGCCAGGGCAATGCTCAGCACTTTCTTACTGACTACCTGGAGCAGTCCGGGAAATAGCCGCCAGGCCTTGCAAGGAGTTCTGACCATGAGCGTTCTACGCCCCAGATTCGTCACCTTCGACTGCTACGGCACGCTGACGCACTTTCAGATGAGCCCCATGACCCGGCAGATGTTCGCTGACCGGGTGCCTGTCGAGCGTATGGACGCATTCATCAAGGACTTCGCGGCCTACCGCCTCGATCAGGTCAAAGGTGAGTGGGTGCCTTATGATCAGATCATCAAGCAAGCCCTGGCCCGTACCTGCAAGCGCTGGGGTATCGACTACCGGGGTGAAGGCCAGGCACTTTACGATGCGATACCCGAGTGGGGGCCGCATCCTGATGTGCCTGCCGGGCTGGCGAAAATCGCGAACGAAATTCCGTTGGTGATCTTCTCTAACGCCAGCGACAGTCAGATCATGTCCAACGTCGGCAAACTCGGTGCGCCGTTTCACAAGGTCTTCACCGCCGAGCAGGCGCAGGCTTACAAGCCGCGGTTGGCAGCGTTCGAGTTCATGCTGGATAACCTGGGCTGTGGCCCGCAGGACGTGCTGCATGTGTCATCGAGCTTTCGCTACGACCTGTTTCCTGCCCACGACATGAACATCACCCATAAGGTATTTGTCGCGCGCGGGCACGAACAGCCGGCCAACAGCATCTATGGCTACCGACAGATCAGCGATATCAGTGAGCTGCCGGGGTTGCTGGGGCTTTAACTGGCTGTTAAGTCTGCTCATCCTTCTTGATCCACTTCACCACTTTGGGCGGCTGGTAGTTCTCGATGGCCTCAAGCAGCCCGGCGACATCGTCTTTGACGATCACCATCTGGCGATGTTCATCCTTGAGAAAGGACTGGTTCACCACATGCGTCAGGAAGGCTGACAGGCCATCATAGAAGCCGTGCACGTTGAACAGCGCGCAAGGTTTTTCGTGGTAGCCAAGCTGCGCCCAGGTCCACACCTCAAACAGCTCTTCGAGGGTGCCGACGCCGCCCGGCATGGCGATGAAGCCGTCTGACAATTCGGCCATCAGCGCTTTGCGTTCGTGCATGGAATTGACCACACGCAAGTCCTGCAGGCCAGGGTGGGCGATCTCTTTCTGCTTTAGCGCCTGGGGGATCACACCGATCACTTCACCGCCATTGGCCAATGCGGCATCAGCCACTGCGCCCATCAGGCCCACCGACGCCCCGCCATACACCAGGCCAATACCCGCACGGGCCAGCGCTTCACCCAGACGGGTCGCCTGATCCATATACACCGGGTCGCTGCCGGCACTCGAACCGCAAAACACACACAGACGCATCAGGGCATTCCTTTCTGTAGCCATGGCTGGTGAACAGGGTGTCACAAGGATAGCGGTTGATGAAAGGTTATCGGCCAAATGCGGGATAAAGGCTAAAGCCGCTACCGAGGGGCTTTAGCCGCAATACATTCACTTAGACACGCATGCCCACTGTAGGAGCGACCTTGGTCGCGAAAGGGCCGGTAAAGTCACAGCAACCGCTGCGAATGTACCGCCGTCTTCGTCGGTGTGCCGCCCAGACCACGCTCGCTCCTACCGAGATTTGTGCTTTTAACCGAGTTGCATTGGACTCAGCGCGCAGTCAGCGCCGAGTAGCTGTTCATCAGGTTGCGGTAGTTGGGAATACGCTGGCTCAGCAGGTTACCCAAGCCTTCGATATCGTTGCGCCAGTCGCGGTGCAGCTCACACGCCACCGAGAACCAGTTCATCAGTTGGGCGCCGGCCTGGCTCATGCGGTTCCACGCGGCCTGTTGCACGGTTTCATTGAAGGTGCCGGAAGCATCGGTCACCACGAACACTTCAAAACCTTCTTCCAGGGCCGACAGCACCGGGAAGGTCACGCACACGTCGGTGACGACACCGGCGATGATCAGTTGCTTGCGGCCGGTGGCCTTGATCGCCTTGACGAAGTCTTCGTTGTCCCAGGCGTTTATCTGGCCAGGGCGGGCGATGTACGGCGCATCCGGGAACTGCTCTTTGAGCTCCGGCACCAGCGGGCCGTTGGGGCCTTGCTCGAAGCTGGTGGTGAGGATGGTTGGCAGCTCGAAGAATTTGGCCAGGTCACCCAGCGCCAGCACGTTGTTCTTGAACTCGTTGGGCGAGAAGTCCTGCACCAGCGAGATCAGGCCGGTCTGGTGGTCGATCAGCAGTACAGCAGCGTCGTCTTTGTTCAGGCGGTTGTAGGTAAAGTTGGCCATGGGGTAGATCCTTTATCTGAGAAGTTGTGGGGTAAGTGGCGTTGCGTTCAACTTGGACACAGATTAAGGATTTACCTGGACGGGATAAATCGGTTGAAAAGCGTTTTACTGTCACCCTGAGAGAGACAATCGAATGGTCAGATGACGAGTGCTGTCAGAATTTTGGTTACCATGCGTCATTGTTCACTGGCTGCGATAACTTCCATGGCCCTTGCCGCACCGCCTGACCTGACCGACACCGCGATTCCCGTTCAGCCGCTGGCGCGCACCTACCCGCGCGGGCTGTATATCGAGCCGCACCAGCATGTATGGGGCCAGGTGCTGTATGCCTCGTCAGGCGTGATGTGGGTCGAGACGCCTCGGGAGGCGCTGCTGGTCCCACCTCAACGCGCGGTCTGGTTGCCGCCGGGTGTCGAGCATGGCATTCGTGTGGTCTCGGATCTGGAAATGCGCAATATCTACCTGCGCCCGGCCATTGCCCTGACTCTTGAAAAGACCGTGCAGGTGTTCGAAGTGGGCAGCCTGCTGCGCGAGCTGATCATCAGTCTGGTCGCGCTGGACCGTGAAGCTGAACCTGATTACTACGATGCCCTGGTCAATCTGGCGTTGCTCGAACTGGCCCGCGCCCGCCGTTCACTGATCCGCATCCCCATGCCGGACGGCGCCGACCGCCGCCTGATGAACCTCTGTCAGGCGGTGATTGACGAACCCTCGCTGGACATCCCTTTTGAGCAACACGCAGAGAACGCCGGTGCCAGCGTGCGCACCCTGGCCCGCCTGTTCCAGGCTGCTCTGGGTATGGGCTTTGCCGAATGGCGTCGCCAGGTTCAACTGGCCACCGCCGTAGCCAGCCTGATCCAGGGCCATACCGTCAGCAGCATCGCCCACCGCCTGGGCTACTCACCAAGCAGCTTCAGCGACATGTTCCGTCGGGAACTGGGGGTGGCGCCTTCGCAGTATGGGAGGGATTCATAACTACACCTGAAATCGAAGGATGATGTTGAATCATGGGCGGCAAATTGAAGACTTTTCCTGCGTGTCGCGGCGGCGATTGCATGTAGGCGACAGCAAATGGGCTCTGTAAGGTCTGTGTACGTTGATCGATACAGATAACCTTCCTTGCGGGCCACAAACGCATGCACGAACGAAAAATCAGGATCATGGTGTCTTCCACCGTCTATGGCGTAGAAGAGTTGCTTGATCGTGTCTATGCATTGTTGACGGGCTTCGGCTACGAGGTCTGGATGTCCCACAAGGGAACTGTCCCTGTGTTTTCAAACCAGACCGCGTTCCAGAGCTGCCTGTCGGCAGTGGAAAAGTGCGATCTGTTTCTGGGCATCATCACCTCGCAATACGGCAGCGGTGTAGGCGATAGCGGGGTATCGATCACCCATCAGGAAATCCGTCAGGCTGTGGCGCTGAAAAAACCTCGCTGGTTTCTTGCCCATGAACAGGTCGTATTTGCCCGGCGTCTGTTGGCCGACCTTGGCTATCGAAAGCAACAGGACCGTCAACGGCTTGCTCTCAAGGCCCGATCAGCCTCCCTCAGCGATCTGAAAATCATTGATATGTACGAAGAGGCCACGATGGAGCAGTTGCCTCTGAATGATCGTCAGGGTAACTGGGTACAGAAGTTTGTTCAGGACGATGAGGCCAACCTGTTTGTAGTTGCTCAATTCTCGCGTTATCAGGATGTCGAGCAGCGGTTGATCGAGCATTTCACTGATTCTCGGCTGCTCGCAAAGTCTCTGGGAGGCAGCGATGAGTAGAGTTCCTGCGGAGTCTGTTAACTTGCTTCAACCGGGCGACCATCAGGTGCCGCAGTGGCTGACAGTCACTCATCCTGGGGCTTGTGGGCCGTTACTCTGTGCATTGCTTAACGGAGAAGGAGGCTACCTGCTGTGTGAGTTCAGTGGATGTACTGAGGTTCCAGGGGTAGAGAATACCAAGTGGCGGGCAGACGAGCTGGAGCAGGTGCTCAAGACAGGAATCCGGCCACCCGTACTATTCTCGGTAGAGACCATGGAGCTGGACGGGCATGAGGCCATCTTGATCGATGCACCTTCGGGTAAAGACATTCCCTACGCCTTTGAGGATGACATTTTCATTCTCCATGAAGGTAAGGCAACGAAGGCGGATGTCGAAACCATTCGCGACATGATTCTGCGCAAGCAGATTGAACCTCAGCGCTGGGAACGGCTGTTTTCCCCGGAGGTTGAAGAGCTGCAGCTTTGTAATGCTGCTTGTCAGCGCTTGTTCAAGTCACCACGGTTCCCGCAGCTAGCAGAGCTCGCAAGCCAGGGAATTCTTTCACAGTTACGGGCTTTATCACTGGCCAGTCATGGCCGGCTGACCAATGCCGCAGATGTTTTGTTGGCCAGAGAGCCTGTACGCCGGCATCCTCAAGCTCGCGTGCGGGCCGTTTGCTACAACAGCAAGACCGCTGACGAGTATCAGGATCTCAAGCATTTCTCCGGCCCCATGAGTGAAGTCATCGAGCAGTTGTTCGGTTTTGTCATGCGTAACACGCCTGCGAGGGTGCGTTTTCGCCGGGGACAGGTGCAGCGCGAGGACATTTCCTTGTACCCGGAATTGGCGATTCGCGAAGGGATCGTCAATGCCTTCGCCCATCGCGACTACAGTAGCTTCACGGGAGGTATCAAGATTGAAATCAGCCCCGGCAAGGTCGAAATCTGGAACTCCGGTGAACTGCCTGAAGGTATAGAGGCTGGAAGTCTTGATCGCGCGCATGTTTCGGTCTTGCGCAATCCTGATATCGCCCACGTGCTGTATGTGCTGGGGTACATGGAGAAACTGGGGCGGGGCAGTGTCTTGATAAGCCAGGCTTGCAAGGAAGCAGGGCTGCCGGCGCCGGTCTGGCACTCGGATCGCTCATCCGGGGTAACTCTGACTTTCTTCGCCCCGGAAGTCACCCCGGAAGTCACCCCGGAAGTCACCCCGGAAGTCACCCCGGAAGTCGAGCGGCTGGCCCGGGCATTGAACGACGAGGCCAGACGCCTCGAACTGCAGCGCTGCCTGGGTTTGAAAGACGCCGAGCATTTTCGCAGACAGTACCTGCTTCCGGCCCTGGAACAGGGCGTCATCGAGATGACCTTGCCACACAAGCCCACCAGCCGCTTGCAGAAATACCGTCTTACGTCGCTTGGCAAAGCCATCCAGAGCCGCCTCCACTCATAAACATCAGGCTGATCCAAGCTGGCCGAAATTCAGAAGTCCTTGGCCGGTAGCCTTTTGCGTCTGTCCCTAGACTCTGGCCATTCCCTGATTGGTCCGGAGTCCTTCCATGAGCTTTGTCATTTCCCTGGTCATCGGCATTGCGGTCGGTGTGCTGTACGGCGCGCTGGATTTTCGCTCGCCGGCACCGCCCACCGTGGCACTGGTCGGCCTGCTGGGCATGCAGCTCGGTGAAAAAGCCTGGCCCATGGGCAAGCAATTGGTCACGGCCTGGCTGTCCTGAATCTTCTATCTGAGTGGAGTTACTGATGAACGCACTGCAATTTTCCCGCACTGGCGACCTGGCAGCTTTAGAGTATGTCGAACTGCCGCAACCGGTTGCCGCCGAGGGCGAGGTGCTGATCCAGGTGAAGGCCGCCGGGCTCAATCCCAGTGACGTAAAGAACGTCTTGGGCCGCTTCCCGTACACCGTACTACCGCGAGTACCGGGCCGGGATTTTGCCGGTGTAGTGGTTGAAGGCCCGCAAGGTCTGATTGGCCAGCCAGTCTGGGGCACCGGCAAAGAACCGGGGTTCTTCCGTGACGGCTCCCATGCGCAATGGCTGACCTTGCCGGCCAATGGTGTGGCGCTCAAACCCAAGGCGCTGAGCTTTGTTCAGGCCGCCAGCCTGGGTGTGCCTTACACCACCGCCTGGGATGCCTTGCAGCGCAGCGGTGTCGGCGCCAATACCCGGCTGCTGGTGATCGGCGGCAACGGGGCGGTCGGCAGTGCAGCACTGGCACTGGGCCGGGTGCTGGGCGCTCAGGTGCTGGGCGCGGTGCGCCGTCCTGAGCAACAGCAGGCTCTGGCCGCCAAGGGGATCGACAGCATTGTGCTGGGCGAACCGGATGCGCTGGCCGGGCACGTGCAGGCGTTTTTCAGTGGCGGTGCCGACGTGATCTTCGACACCACCGGCTTCTGGCTGGCGCCATCGGTGGCGGCGTTGGCGACTTGGGGACGGATCGCGATCATTGCTGCGCCGGTAGACGGCCAGGTACAGCTACCGTCACTGGCGCTGTACCGCAAAGGCGGTTCGGTGGTCGGGATCAACTCGCTGCTTTACGACTGCAAAGCCTGCGCCGCGATGCTCGACCAGTTTGGTCGCTTCTTCGATGAAGGGCTGCTGGAACTGCCAGGTGACCTGGTGGAGTCACCCTTGAGCGAAGGCCTTGCGCGCTATGGCGAGGTCAATGCCGGGCGCAGTGACAAGATCATCCTGATCCCCTGAGCGCCATCTGCAGCTTAACTGTCCAGTGTCAGAACCTGTAGAAACAGGGCGAAGAAGCCGAAGAAAATCCAGAAGATACTGAACAGCCACGGCGCGCGCAGGGAGAACAGCAGGGACTTTTTCGGCCCGGTTTCGCTGGACTCCCAGTCGCTGAACAGCGGCGAGTCGTCATAGGTCAGACCGATGACCGGCTCGCTTTGCAGCAATTGCGCCTGCTTGTGGTGCCAGTGCTGGATGATCTCGCAGGCCGCACGAATGCCGGGCCAGGCGCTGAGGGTGTTGAGCAGGCCGAGCAGGGCCAGCATCGGCGGAATCACTACAGTGAAAATCACCCCCCAGTCAGGGTTGAGGTTAGCCATTGACGAGGCGTAGGCGATCACCATAAACGACTGGGCAGTGAGGTAGGCGTTGGTGCGGTTGGAGAGGTTGGTGGTCTCGTACTGGATCTCCCGGCGGTAGAACTCCAGGCGCTCCTTGGGCGAGCCGAACAGCCGGGTGTTCTGTTCCTTGACCACCTCCTCGGGCGTTTCGTGGGTAATGATTCTGGGCACGCTGCTGACCTGCAAGGCTGGATTGGCTCGGTAGACTCCTGCCTGACGGCGCGGTTCGACTGATGTGACCAGCCGCTTTACAAGCATTGCAGAGTTTTACCTTTGCCCCTTAAGATGAGAACGATTTTCAAAAGCGGGATCATTCAGGGTGTCTACGTCCTCCATTCACAAGCTGGGTTTCTTCTTCAGCGACCACCATCGCTGGTTGCTGCAGCACATCCAGTGGCGGCTGGGACGCTCAAACGGCAACCATGCCGACGCCGAGGACACCGCTGCCGAAGCCTTTTGCCAGATGCTTGCATCCAGGGTCGACCCGGACAGCATTGAGCAGCCGCGCGCCTATCTGTCGACCATCGCCCGTCGTTTGATTCTTGACCGGCACCGGCGCAGGCAACTGGAAATCGCCTACCTCGAACGCCTGGCCCTGCTGCCCGAGCAGGTCGCGCCATCGCCGGAAGAGCAACACCTGCTGATCGAAGCGCTGGTGACCATCGACCGGGTGCTCGACGGTTTGCCGATGCTGGTCAAGACCGTATTCCTCTACAGCCAGCTCGACGGCATGAGCTATGTCGATATTGCTGCCAAGCTCAATCTCAGCGAGCGCACGGTCAGTCGTTACATGAAACAGGCGCTGTGCCAGTGCTATATGGCTGATAGCAGCTCGTGAGCCGGCCTGCCATTGACCCGGTTGGTGAACAGGCCGTTGACTGGATGGTGCGCCTCAGCGCCGGCCAGCACTCGGCAAATCTGCGTGCCGAATTCGATGACTGGCTACGCCGCGACCCGGCGAATGCCCAGGCCTGGCAACGTTTGCAAGAGCGCATTGGCGGCTCGTTCAATGTGGTTCGCTCGCTGGAGCGCCACAAGCCAGGCCAGGCCGAAGAGGCCCGGCGCCTGTTGCTCACGCCCTCCACGACGCGCCGCGATGTGTTGCGCGGCCTGGCAGCCATTGGCTTGCTGGGGGGCGGGCTCTGGTTGGCGGCGCGCAGCGGTCCCGGCCTGGCACTGTTCGCTGACCTGCGCACCGGCACCGCCGAGCGCCGCAGCCTGACCCTGGCGGACGGCAGCCGCCTGAGCCTGAATGCCGACAGCGCGGTCGACCTGGACTTCAACGCCAGCCAACGCTTGATCATCCTGCGCCGTGGCGAACTGATCATTCAGGTCGCCGCCGACCCACAGCGGCCCTTGCGGGTACGCACCGAACAGGGCGAAGCCCGTGCCTTGGGCACGCGCTTCATGGTTGCCCAAGAGCAGGACGCCACCCGCCTGGTGGTGCTGGAGCATGCCGTGCGCGCCCGCCTGAACGATGGCCGCGAGCAGGATGTGTTGCAAGGTCAGGGCGCGCTGTTACGTACTTCGAGCATCGAGCCGCTGGGCCGCGAAGCACTGCGCCGCGCCGCCTGGCTGGAAGGGCGCCTGAATGTACTCAACGAGCCACTGGGCGAAGTGATCGATGCCTTGCGCCCCTATACCCACGGCATCCTGCGGGTGGCGCCCGAGGTACAGGATCTGCGCGTGCAAGGCGTGTTCCCGCTGGATGATCCGCAGCGCACCCTGCAGGCGCTGGGAGAGACCTTGCCGATCAAAGTCGAGCATTACACACCCTGGGTAACCGTGATCGGCCCGCGTTGAGGACCTGTCGCCTGCAGAGCAGCCTCCCACAGTGGCCAGTGTCGTGCCTGTGACTTGAGTGCGACGCCAGCCCGGTGGGAGGCACTGCTGGCGAATGGCGGAGAGTCTAAACAGGGAAGTTTTGAAAATCTTTCTCATTCGTGTCCGGTTTTTCGATCTCGTCCCACCTATTTCCTGAAACGACCCTTAACACGATCATCAGGAGCATGTTGTGCACAACCCTTGGTTCCACGCCCTCCCGTTTGCCCTCGCTGTAGCCGCCATCAGCGCCCCGGCCATGGCCCAGGCTGCCCAGCCGTTCAACATCCCGGCCGGCAACCTGGCCGATACCCTGAACAGCATTGCCAGCCAGGGCGGCCTGGTGTTGTCGCTGGACCCGAGCCTGGTCAGCGGCAAACAGGCCCCGGCCATTCACGGCGAAATGACCGCCACCCAGGCGCTGCAAAAGGCTGTGGCCGGCAGCGGGCTGGATGTACTGGTGACCAGCGGCGGCAATGTCACGCTGGTGCCGGCGCTCAGCAACGAGCAGGCGCTGGAGCTGTCGTCGGTGACCATTTCAGGCAAGGCACCGGGGTCGATTACCGAAGGGACGGGGTCGTACACCACCGGCTCGACCAGCAGCTCGACGCGTCTGAACCTGACCCCGCAGGAGACGCCGCAGTCGATTACGGTCATTACCCAGCAACGCATGGAAGATCAGAAGCTCGACAGCTTGGTCGATGTGTTGGATGCAACCACCGGGGTGGTCATCAAGACACTTTCCATGGGCGCAGATACTCCGCAGATCTGGGCACGTGGTTCGAGTATCAACAACTTTCAGGTCGATGGTGTTCCAACCATTTCATCGCTGAATAACTACCTGCAAAGCACGATTGCTTATGACCGGATCGAGGTCGTGCGCGGTGCGACGGGCATGATGAGCGGCATGGGTTATCCTTCGGCCACTATCAACATGGTGCGCAAGCGCCCAACCTATGAGGCCCAGGCCTCGATTCGTGGTGAGGCGGGTAGCTGGGACCGCTACGGTACCGGCTTCGATGTTTCAGGCCCGTTGACCGACAATGGCAATGTACGTGGCCGGCTGGCGGCCGACTACAAAACCCAGCACGCCTGGACGGACAACTACGAGCAGGAAAACACCGCAGTTTACGGTATTGCGGAAATCGATCTTGACGAAAACACGCTGCTGTCAATGGGTTTTAACCACCTGAAGAAACATACCGACTCGCAAACCCGGATGTTCCCGCTGCTGGACAGTGTGGGCAATAAGGTGCCCTCTAACGCCTCAGACAACGACTCACCTGCCTGGTCTTACTATGACCACCAGTCGAACAACGTCTTTGCATCCCTGGAGCATCGATTTGATTCAGGGTGGAGTATCAAGAGCGAATTGTCGCATACCCAGTATCAATATGATGGTCTGGTTGCCGCCTTTCAGGGGCGGGTCAACCAGGTCACCGGAACCGGTGCTTCGATCCAGTCAAACCACTATGCGTCTACGGTCAATCAGGACACCCTCGATGTCTATTTGACCGGCCCGTTTTCTTTGCTGGGCCGCGAGCATGAATTGATTACCGGGCTGACGCTGGCCGATACCGATATCGAAACGCCCAACTATCTGCAGACCACGCCCACTTACAGCATCCCTAACTTCTGGGACTTCTCCAGGACCACCGCAATACCGGGCTTTCGAAAGAACGGCAAGGTTGAAACCAGCGAGTATCAATACAGCGCTTACCTGAGTTCTCGCTTTCGCCTTACAGATGATACGCGCCTGTTGGTGGGTGGCCGCGTCACCGACTGGAAACGTAACCGGGATACCAGCAATACCGACAACGGTTCGAAAAGCAAAACCACCGGGCGTGAAAGTGGAGTGTTTATTCCTTACGTGGGTGTCACCCATGCGCTGGATGAAACCTGGTCGCTGTACGCGAGCTATACAAAGATCTTCAATCCGCAGTTGTATTACGTCGTCGATATCAACCAGCAACCCTTGATGCCCGAAGAGGGCACCAGCTATGAGACCGGTATCAAGGCCAGCTTCAATGAAGGGCGCATGAATGCCAGCCTCTCGGTGTTTAAAACCGAGCAGGACAATATTGGTGAATGGGACTCTGATTCAAGAACCTACACCCCGCTCAACGGTATTGATACGCAGGGTGTCGAAGTCGAATTCAACGGTCAGTTAGCAGAGGGCTGGAACCTCAGCAGCGGCTATGTCTACAGCACGACAATGGACGCAGAAGATCAGCGGGTTTTGACGCGTGCCCCGCGACACAGCCTCAAGACCTTCACGACCTACCGCTTGCCGGGCAACCTGGAGAAGTTCACCGTCGGCGGCGGCTTCAACTGGGAAAGCAAAACGGGTACTGATCTGCATGTATTCAGCCAAAGCAGCTACGCCGTATTCAACCTCATGGGCCGTTACAACATCAGCCGTAACCTGACAGCGTCGATCAATATCAATAACCTGTTTGATAAGGAGTACGTCCTTGCTGACAACGGACTTAACGGAACCTGGGGGGCACCACGCAACTTCATGACGTCGTTCAAATACAGCTTTTGATTGATACGGCAGCCAGGCGCACCTGACCCTCAGGTGCGCTCTGGCATCTGCCGATTGCATCACCTGCACGCCTCACGTTAAATTTGATAATAGTTATCAATCACACGTTGGCGCCTACCCTCATGGATCACCGCACAAGCTTCGAACAGGACGTCGAGCGCCTTTATCTGCAGCATTCTGGCTGGCTGAAAAACTGGCTGCGCAAGCGCCTGGCCGAACGTGCGGATGCCGATGACCTGGCACAGGACACCTTCGTGCGCATCATGCGCGCGCGGCGGCCGGTCAATGATCTGCAACAGCCGCTGGCGTACCTGGCGACCATCGCCAACAGCCTGTTGATCAATCGCTGGCGGCGTCAGGCGGTGGAGCGGGCGTATCTTGAGGTGCTGGCCGAGCAGCCGCAGGCGCTGGAGATTTCCCCGCAAGAGCGCTACCTGCTGATCGAAACGCTGGTCGAGTTCGATGAACTGCTGCAGGGGCTGACGCCCGAGATGCGCGAGATCTTTCTGTTGTCGCAACTCGACGGGCTGACCTACAAACAGATCGGCAACCAGTTGGGCATCAGTGTCGACCGGGTGCAGCGCAGCATGAGCAAAGCCTTCGCGCTTTGCTATGCCAGCCGCTTCGAGTAACCGCGCGTGCCGACTGCCCAAGACCCGCAGGCGCCGATTGCCGATGCGGTGCGCGATCAGGCCATCGACTGGTTCACCCAGGCGCAATCGGGCGACATGAGTGCCGCGCAGGCCGAGAACCTGCAACGCTGGCGTCAGGCCGATCCCGAGCATGAGCGTGCCTGGCAGCGGCTGGCCGGTATTTCCCGGCAGTTACAACAGCGCAGCACAGTGCTGAGCAATCCGCTGGCCCGCAACACCTTGAGCAAAACCCGGTTGGTTGAGGCGGATCGCCGCCAGCTTCTCAAGCTGCTGTTTGGCGCCGGATTGCTGGGTGGTGCGGCCTGGCAGGTCAGCGACAGCTTCTGGCTGCAAAGCACTCTGGCCGATTACCACACCGGCATTGGCGAGCGCCGTCATCACACCCTGGCGGACGGCACGCAGGTCTGGCTCAACACCCGCACGTTGCTGGATGTGCGCTTCAGTGCGCAGGAGCGCCAGTTGATCCTGCGCCAGGGCGAGGTCGATATCCTGACCGGCAGCGACCCGGCCGGGCGACCGTTGCTGGTCTACACCGGCGAAGCGCGTTTGCAACCCTTGGGCACACGCTTCACGGTGCGCCGCGACAACGACACTCAGGGCACCTTGCTGGCGGTCAGCAACGGCAGGGTGGCGGCGCAGCTTGCCAGTGGCGGCGATACACAGGTAGTGCCGGCAGGTTTTCAGACGCGCATCGATCACGCCCGGATCCAGCCGCTGCAACCCGCCAGTCAGGCCGGGAATGCCTGGGTCGACGGTTTTATCGTGGCTGAGCGCATGCGTCTGGGGGACTTTGTCGAAGAGCTGGCGCGCTATCGGCTGGGCGTACTGCGCTGCGACCCGGCAGTGGCCGACCTGCGCCTGACTGGCTCCTATCCGCTGGCCGACCCGGCCAGAATCCTGTCGATGCTGGAGCAGAGCCTGCCGGTGCGGGTTGAACAGCGTACCCCGTGGTGGGTGACCATCACGGCTCGCTAAGCACTGAGAAAAAATCCAAAAAAAATCGCAGATTTATCCGCCTCGCTTGGCCTATGAGCAGAACCCGTGCATCGCAAGCGCGGAGCCCTGCCAGCCAAGATCGGAAAACCGTCATGAAATACCCCGCAACGCCCCGAAAACGCCGCCGCCAGGTCGCCTGCGCATCGACCCTGAGCCTCGCACTGCTTGGCGGTGCCGTGCTCATTGACGGCCTGACCGCCACCCGCGCACAGGCGCAGACGATGGCCAGCATCCAGCACTTCTCGATTGCCGCCGGCCCTCTTGATCAAGCGCTGAGCCAGTTCGGTCGCCAGGCCGGCATTGCCTTGTCGACCAATGCCAGCCTGACGGCCGGCAAGACCAGTGCCGGGCTGCAAGGCGAGTTCAGCATCGAGGAAGGCTTCAGACGCATTCTGGCGGGCAGCGGATATTCTGCGGCGCAGCAAAGCGATGGCAGTTATCTATTGGTGGTGGCGATGGAACCTGCCGGGGCCATGGAGTTGTCGTCGGTGACCATTTCCGGCAAGGCGCCGGGGTCGACGACTGAGGGGACAGGGTTGTACAACACCTACTCAGCCAGTAGCTCGACCCGGCTCAATCTGACACCGAAGGAAACACCGCAATCGGTCACAGTGCTAACGCGTCAGCGCCTCGATGACCAGAAAATTGAAAATATGGTCGATGCTCTAGAGGCAACGCCGGGTATTACCGTGAGTCGCGCTGGCGTCGATATTGATAACGACTTGATTTACTCGCGCGGTTTCATTCTTAACAACTTTGCTGTCGATGGCGTTCGCACCTCTTCATTACTCGCCAACCAGCGTCTGAGCAGCGTTGCTTATGATCGAATCGAAGTCGTCCGGGGCGCTACCGGCTTGATCAGCGGAATGGGTACGCCTTCGGCAACGGTTAACCTGATTCGCAAGCGCCCGACATTTGAACCGCAGATCAGTCTCACTGCAGAGGCCGGTAGCTGGGATCGCTATGGCACCGGGTTTGATATCTCCGGTTCCTTGAACGATTCAGGAAGCATTCGAGGCCGTTTGGTCGGTGACTACAAGAACCAGCATGCCTGGGTGGACCGTTTCGAAAAAGAAGAGTCGGTGTTGTATGGCATCACCGAACTTGATTTAAGTGATAAGACCCTGCTGACACTGGGTTTCAATTTCGAAACGACCGATGCAAATGCGCCAATGCGCAGTGGCTATCTGACGCGTTATAGCAATGGGCAGCGCATCGACTTCAAGCGCTCGGCCAACAATGCCCCGGACTGGACGTTCTACGACAATGAGTTGAGCAGCATCTTTGGCTCGCTCGAGCACCAGTTTGAGTCGGGCTGGAATGCCAAGGCTGAATATCGTTACAGCCAGTACCGCAGCAACGCGATCGTGCCGTACATGGCCGGTTCTGTTAACCAGGCAACTGGTGCTGGAGCCTACATTGCACCGGCCCGGTTCAGGGATGCCCCACATGAACATAGTCTGGACCTCTACGCGACAGGCCCGTTGAAGCTGTTCGACCGGGAGCACGAGATCATTGTCGGGACCACCCTGTCAGACCTGCAGTCAACGTCACCAGTGTATGGCTCATGGATGTATCCTTATACGGGGTATAACGGTGCCATTGCCAACCTGCTCGACTGGGACGGTAGCCTGAGCAAACCTGACTTTCCGAAGACGGCTGATGTTGAAACTCATGAGTATCAGTACGGCGCTTATCTGAGTGCTCGCTTCAATCTGACCGATTCGACCCATCTAATTGTTGGTAACCGGTTGACCGACTGGAAACGTAACAGAGACACCACCTCGTTGGCGGGGGTGACCACCAAAACAAATGCTCGCGACAGCGGCGTATACATTCCCTACGTGGGTGTGGTTCAAGACCTGAACGACACTTGGTCGTTGTACGCCAGCTACACGAAAATCTTCAATCCTCAACCTGTATATGTCCGCGACGTCAACAAGCTGCCCTTGTCACCTGAAGAGGGCAGCAGCTATGAGCTGGGTGCCAAGGCCAGCTTCAACGATGATCGCCTTGTCGCCAGTCTGTCGTTGTTCAAGACCGAGCAAGATAACCTTGCGATCCTTATCAACGATGGCACGTTCAGCAATTACACCGCAGCTCAGGGCACGACCAGCACGGGCGTGGAAATGGAGCTTTCCGGTGAGCTTGCCCCCGGCTGGCAGCTCAGCAGTGGCTATACCTATAGCGTTATCGAAGACAGCGAGGGTGAGCGCATCGTCACTCAGGTTCCTCGCCACAGTGTGAAAACTTTCTCGACATATCGCCTGAGCGGCCCGCTGGATAAATTGACTGTTGGCGGTGGAGTCAATTGGCAAAGCAAATCCGGCGCGGACCTTCAGTATCTGACCCAAGGCAGTTATGCCTTGGTCAATCTGATGGCCCGTTACGAAATCAGCCAAAACCTCACCGCTTCCATCAATTTGAATAACGTCCTGGATAAAGAGTACTTCTCGGGTGGGCCGAGTTGCTGTGCGGTCTATGGCGAACCCCGCAATTTCATGACCTCCCTGAAATACACCTACTAAACCCCGGCCTCGCGCACCTGGCCCTCAGGTGCGCGGAATCAACTCCTGCCCGCTGCCAAACACCGGGTAAACCACTTCGTCGCTGTCCAGGTCGCGGATTGTGCTCTTGATATGGATGCGCATCGATTCGCGTCCGGGAGCGCCGACAATGCTGGTGCTGTTCTGGAAGTCGACGATGTAGCGTTTGCCGGCTTTGAACTCCACGTCCCGGGCTTCCTGGTTGCACTGGGCGCCGCCGGTGCCCAGGGCATTCATGGATGTCCAGCACCAGCGCAGCGAGTGCTTGCCCGGTGTGAGTTTGAGTGCCTGTTTACCGGAGACGTCGAGAATCGAGGCGCGGCCGGCGCCTTCGAGCAACTGGTCGTCGACGTGGGTGGCCAGCAGCAGACGGTGGAAGGGGATGCCCAGGTCGCGGTAGCGAACCGTGGCGAAGTACACCACCGGGGCATCCGGTGCGTTATTGGACAGGTCGTAAGGCGTCATCTGCTCTGGCGCCCAGTCACCCTGGTAATCCTTGTAGTGATAGCCGGAGCAGCCGCCGAGCACGGCGGTGAGCATCATGGCGGCAGTGACTTTGAACGGTCGGGTCGAGAGCAGGCGCATCGTTCTTCCTTGGGGGCTGGGGCCCGATAGACCCGAAAAACGCCTTTTTGTTCGCCCATAAAAAAGGCTCTCCTGATCAGAGGAGAGCCTGAAGGGGTGCCCTGCGAGGCACATTTGGAGCATCCATCCATGGACGGAGGAAAGCGGTTTGCTTGCCTGGCAGTGTGCTACGTCCGTTTGCATTCATCCAATCAATAATAATGAGCTATCAATCAACTTCTGTTGATATTAATGGCGCCATTGGCCTGTCAGAATGCGTCTTTCGTCAGCTCAGTGGTTGCATATGGATATCGACCTGACCCGCACTTTTCTGGCCATCGCTCGGCACGGCAGTTTTGTCGCTGCCGCCGAGCGTTTGCACATCACCCAGACGGCCATCACCGCACGGGTGCAGAAGCTCGAAAGCCATCTCAATTGCACGCTGTTCATCCGCAACCGCGCCGGTGCACGGCTGACGGCCGATGGTGAGGCGTTTGTGGTGTATGCCAATCAGGTGGTGCAGACCTGGGAAGCGGCGCAGCGCAATCTGCCGTTGCCCGAAGGCTTCAATCAGGTGCTGCGCATCGGCGGTGAGGTCAGCCTGTGCAACCCGCTGATGCTGCGCTGGGTCGGGCTGATCCGCCAGCACATTGGTGACCACGCGGTGCATGCCCAGGTGCATGATGCGGCGTACCTGCTGCGGCAGCTGGAAATCGGCGTGCTGGATGCGGCGCTGGTCTATCAGCCGCATTACTGGCCGGGCTTGCAGGTCGAGCAATTGCTGGAAGAGAAGCTGATTCTGGTGGCAGCGAATAACCCAGAGCCTTATGTGTATATCGACTGGGGCGAGGCGTTTCGGCAGCAACACGACACTGCCTTGCCCGACAAGGCCCGCGCGGCGGTGTCGTTCAACCTCGGACCGTTGGCCTTGCAGTACCTGCTGGAACACGGCGGCTCGGGTTATTTCCGTACCCGAGTGGTGCAGAGTTATCTCGACAAGGGCGTGCTGCACCGGGTGCCTCGCGCACCGGAGTTCAGTTACCCGACCTGGCTGGTGTACTCGCGCGAGCGCGATTCGGCGCCGTTGCAGCAAGCCTTCGGCCTGCTGCGTGAACTGGTACGCAATGACCCGGACTGGTCGCAGCGTTGGGACCCGATACTCTGATCAGCCGCCTTGGCTGGCCTGCCACTGTTCGCGGCTCAACTCCCAGATCTGCTTGTCCATCTCGCCACACACAAACCGGCCTTTCTGTACCGTCACCAGACGCATGCCCTCGCGTTCGGAAACCCGTCGCGAGGCCTGGTTGTCCGCCGCTTTGGGCACTTGCATCAAGGGCCGGCCGAGGGTTTCGAACCAGTAGCGATTGACCACCTTGCAGGCTTCGCCCATGTAACCCTGGCCTTGCCATTGCGGCGCCAGCCAGAAGCCGCGGTTGTTGCCAGGGCTGTCGTCCAGGCAAATGCTGCCGATGCTTTGCTGCGAATCGCGCAGGCGGATCATCCAGTGCCATTGCGTGCCTTGCTCCATACCCGGCAGCGAGTGTTCGCGCATGTGCGTCAGCGCGCCGTCGGCAGGGTAGGGCCAGGGCACCAGATGGTTCAGGTAGCGCACCACCTCCCAGTGCGGGAACAACTGCTGGATATCCGCGGCATCCTCAAGCTGCAACGGCGTGAGGATCAGGCGCTCGGTGGTGAAGGTCGGGATACAGTCCATGTCGAGTGCGTTCCAGGGTTGATGTGTTGATAAAACAGACGAGCAAGGCAAGCGGTGATTCAGGACAGTCTCAGACCCTGAAATGTGCGCTCAGCCCGGCACTGAAATGCGTGCAGTTAATCCGCAGCATGGCCCGGTAATCGCGGCTGACGGCAAACGCCGAGCCGGGCATCAGCACGATATTGTGGCGGGCCAGCCGGTCAATGAAGGGCTGTTGATCGGCAATGTCAGGGTGCTGCGCCCAGACAAACATGCCGCTCTCTGGGGTTATCTCGAACTGCCAGCCGAGTTTGCTCAGGGTGCGCTGGGTCTTGTTCTGCTGTTCGATGAGTTTCTGGCGGATCTGCTTCATGTGCCCGGCGTAGGTGCCGTCGGCAAGGATAGTGTTGACGAAGCGTTCGCAGAATGCCGGTACGGCCACGCAGGTCAGCATCTTCAGGCGGGTCAGCGGCTCGACCAGCGCGGGCGGGCAGGCGATGTAGCCGACCCGCAGCGAGGCTGACAGGCACTTGGAAAAACTGCCGATGTAGATCACCCGCTGCAGGTTGTCCAGCTCGGCGAAGGTCTGCCGGGGGGTGGGGCTGAAGTCGCCATAGACGTCGTCCTCGACGATATGAAAATCGTGCTTGATCGCCAGGCGCAGCACATTGAAGGCGTTGTTCGGGGTGATGTTGCCGCCGGTGGGGTTATGGAAGGTGCTGTTGCAAAAAAAGGCCCTGACCGGCTGCCGTGCCAGGTGACTTTCCATCTCGGTGATGTCCGGGCCCTGTGGCGTGCGGCGAATGCCGAGCACCTCGGCACCGGCCAGCTGGAGCAGGCGAATCAGGTTGCCATTGCAGGGCTCGTCGACGAACACCGCATCGCCTGGCTTGATCAATAGCCGGGCCACCAGATCCAGCGCGTGGGTCGCGCCCAGGGTGGTGAGTATCTGGCCAGGGCGCGGATCGATGCGGGTCAGGCGTTTTATGTGCACACACAGTTGCTGACGCAGTGCCGGGTGGCCGCAAATGTCGCCGTACTCAACCAGCGAGCTTTGCTCCAGCCGCGCGGTGCGGCGTATGGCCTTGGTCAGCAGCTCGGTGTCTTTCCAGGCCGAGGGCAGCCAGCCACACCCAAGCTTGGTGAGGTGCGGACCTCCCTGTAGCAGGTTGAACAGCGGATCGCCGGCCATGCTCTCAGGTTCTGCTTGCGGTGGCCGGGCATGCACGCTGGGCGCGACGAAATAGCCACGGCCCGGTTGCGCGATCAGCCAGCCTTCGCTGACCAGTTGAGTACAGGCTGAAACGGCCTGGTGATAACTGGCCGCCCGCTCGGCCACGAACTTGCGGATCGACGGCAAGCGTTGCCCGGCGGTCCATTCACCGGCCTCCAGGCGTCGTTTCAGTGCGGCATGGAAAAGATTTACGGTCACGGCCTGCCCTGGCGAACTGTTAGAAAAATTAGCCTAACAGTTCGTTACAAAGCGTGTCGACTGTGCGCGTATGTCGGTTTGGCAGGGTGCACTATCGCAGTCTGGCCCCACCCGAACCGACGAGCCAAACAATGAGCCGATTGCCCCGCACAACCTGGCTGTACTTCACCGCCCAGTCGATCAACCTCACCGCCGCGGTGATGTCGGTGACCATGGCTGCCACAGTGGGCGCCGCGCTGGCGCCGACCCCGGCACTGTCCACCGTACCCTACGGTTTTCAGTTTCTGCTGCTGATGCTCGCCACCTACCCGGCTTCATGGCTGATGAGCCGGTTGGGGCGCAAGCGGTCGTTTCTGTTGGGGTGTGTGCCGTTGGCACTGGCCGGTATCAGCGGCTATCTGGCGGTGGTGCAGCAGAGCTTTGGGTTGTTGATCGCCAGCCACGCGGCGCTGGGTATCTATGTGGCCTTTGCCAACTTCAACCGCTTCGCGGCCACTGACAACCTGGAACCCGGCCTCAAACCCAAGGCCATCTCCTTGGTGGTGGCCGGTGGTGTGATCGCCGCCGTGGTTGGGCCGACCCTCACGCAAGTACTGCGCGAAGCCGGTGCCTATCAGGCGTTTTCCCTGTGCTATGCCGCGTTCATCGGTCTTGCGATATTCGCTGCGCTGGTGACCCTGTGCCTGCCGGAGACTCCCGCGCCCGTGGCCAAGCCATCCCTGGCACGGGCCAGCCTGTTATCGCTGCCCAGCGCACCGATCATGCTGGCCATGGCGGTGGCTGCGCTGAGTTATTTCATCATGAACCTGTTGATGATCCAGGCCTCGCTGCACATGCAGCACATGCACGAAGACTTCACCGCCATGCGTCTGGCCATCCAGTGGCATGTGATCGCCATGTTCGCTCCGTCGTTCTTCACCGGCGTGATCATCGAGCGGCTGGGGCTGCGCACCACCTTGTGCCTGGGGCTGCTGATGCTGGCCGGCTGCGCGCTGCTCAATATGATTGCCCATGGATACTGGGCGATGAGCAGTGCGCTGATCATCCTCGGCCTTGGCTGGAACCTGACTTACGTCGGTGGCGGAGCTTTGCTGGCCCAACTGCTCGATGGTCAGGCGCAGGCGTTCAAGGTGCAGGGCCAGAACGATCTGTTGATCGCCATCTTTGCCACGGCAGGTGCCTTCGCGCCAGCGCTGTTGCTGAGCAGCCTGGGCTGGCAGGGCAGTAACCTGCTGTGCGTGGTATTGGCGTTGGTGTTGCTGGTCGCAACAGTGAAGGTGCTCAAGGAGCGGGGAGTGTCGCCTGCTTCCATGGCGTGATCGGCTGACCATCTGGCGGCTGGCTTTTGAGTCCGCAGCACGTTGCGTATACGTTACATCGCATCTGTGTTGTCACGTATTCACGACATGGACCACGGAATCATCGCCTCAGATAAAAAATTATCGAACCTTGCTCGGTCCCGGTGGGAGTTGGCTTTGCCAACGAATGCATCGGCACATCCACAACGAAAGCGATGGTCTTGCACAAAACCATAGAGCCCTACAGGACCGCGCGGACCTTAACTGATCGGCATTACGAGTAGGCTCGAGCCGCGAAGTGCTTCGCGGATAAATCCGCTCCTACGAGCCCCCGACTGGAATCAACACTTCCACGCAAAACCCGCCCTGTGGCCGGTTGGCAAAGTTCAGGGTCAACCCCAGGCGGCGGCAGATCATCTCGACGATAGCCAGCCCCAGCCCGGCACCTTCCGGGTTGTGGGCGCTGTAAAAGCGGTCGCACAAGCGCTGCAGTGCTTCTTCACTCACCCCCGGGCCTTGATCGAGCACCTGCATGCGCATCTGGCTGGCGCTGTGGCGGCTCAGATGCACGCGCACTTCGCTGCCGGCCGGGGAGAAGGCCAGGGCGTTGCTGATCAGGTTTTGCAACATGATGCTCAGCGAGGCCGGCTCGCTGTTCAGTTGGCAATCGTCTGTACTGTCGAGCACCAGTTCAACGTCTTTGCGCAACGCCAGCGGGGTGAGTTCGGCGAGTTCTTCGCGCATCAGTTCGGTGAGATTCAGCGCACGGTTTTCCTGAATACCCGGCTCCAGACGGGCCATGGTCAGCAACTGGCTGGCGATACGGGTCATGCGGCCTACGCCCTGTTGCAGAAAGGCCAGGGCTTCGGCGCGTTCTTGCGGGTCACTGGCCTGCTGTGCGTTACGTACGTGGATGTCGAGGATCGCCAGCGGCGTGCGCAGTTCGTGGGCGGCATCGGCGATGAAGCGTCGCTCGCGATCGAGCATGGCGCGCAATTGCTCAAGCAGGTGGTCGAGTGCCGAGCGCATCGGCTCCAGCTCCGGCGGTTGCGGTTCGTCAGGCAGCGGGTCGAGGCTGCTGTGCGGGCGGTTGCGCAACTGCCGGGCCAGGCGTTGCAACGGGCGCAGCCCCCAGCCCAGCAGTGCCCAGATCAGCAGGGTCAGCACCGGCAGGCCAAGCAGCATCGGCAGCAAGGTGTGGTGGACGATTTTCTGGATCAGGTCCTGACGCAAGTCATCGCGCTCCCCGACCCAGATGCGGATACCCAGGGTCTTGTCTTCCAGCAGTACGCCACACCAGTCCTGGCCCTGATACATCAGGTCATGCAGGCCGGGCGCCGGTACGTCTTCGATGACCGGGGCGGTTTCGGAGCGCACCAGCAGCGATTGATCAGCGGCCCAGATCTGGAAGGCCAGATTCATCTCGTAAGGGTGGGACAGAATGCCCTGGCCTGAGCGGTTCAGCGCCGTCTCCAGCGCCTCTTGCAAGGCCGGCCAGTCACGCTGGGGCGGCGCTTGCTGCAGTACGCCTTGCAGCAACCGTGCGGCCTGCACCAGTTGTGCGTCATAAACGTTTTCGATTTCCCGGTGGCTGTCGCGCACAGCCAGCCAGGCGAGGGTCAGGCTGCCGACAATCATCAACAGCAGGGTTGGGGCCAGAATGCGGGTGCGGATGGAAATCACGGCTGACGCTCCACCAGATAGCCGACGCCACGCACGGTACGAATCAGCCCCGTGTAGAGCTTCTTGCGCAGGTTATGGATCAGCACTTCGAGCGTGTTGCCCGGACCGCTTTCCTGCCAGCCATAGAGCGTACTGCTCAATCGCTCGCGGGTGACCACCACGCCGGGGCGGGCCAGTAACTGGTGCAAAAGTTGATATTCCATGGGCGTCATCGGCACCGTTTGGCCTTGGTAAAAAACCTGCTGGGTGGCCGGGTCGAGGCTGACGCCTGCGTATTCCAGACGCGGTTGTGCGCGCCCCTGGCTGCGGCGTAGCAGGGCGCGGATACGGGCTTTGAGTTCGTCCAGGTCTACCGGCTTGACCAGATAGTCGTCAGCCCCGGCATCCAGGCCTTGAATCCGGTCGGCAATTGCATCGCGAGCAGTGAGGATCAGCACCGGGACACTGCCTTCGCTTTGCCCGCGAATACTGCGCAGCAAGCTGATGCCATCGAGACGTGGCAGGCCCAGGTCCAGCAACACCAGGTCGAAGCGTTCGCAGTGCAGGGCGTGTTCAGCCTCCACGCCGTCGGCCACCCAGTCCAGGGTATAGCCTTCGCCACGCAGCGCGACGCGGATGCCCTGCGCGAGTGAGCGATCGTCCTCTACCAGCAATACCCGCATGGTCTGTCCTCCGGTTGCGGCCCGGCCATCATCGCGATTCAAACGCCGTCTGCCAGTCAGCAAATGTTACAGCTCGTTACTCATTAAGGCTTCATTAAGCTTCACGCGGCACCGTAGCGGCATCCATCCCAAAAGAGGTGCTGTCAATGTCCCGTCTGCTGCGTTTCGCTCTGCTTCCTTCCCTGTTGCTGGTCAGTGCCGGCGCCATGGCCGGCCCGCAATGCACCACCGCCGATCGCTCCACCTGGCAAGACGCCGAAGCGTTCCAGGCCAAGCTGCGCGAGCAGGGTTACCAGATCAACAAGTTCAAGATCACCGACGGCAACTGCTACGAGATCTACGGCTTCGACAAAGACAAACGCAAGGTCGAGATCTACCACGACCCGGTCAGCGGCAAGGCGATCAAGACTGAGGTCAAAGGCTGATGGCTGTGGCGACGATCCGCCTTTGGGACCCGTTGGTGCGGGTGTTCCACCTCTCGGTGGCCGGGGTGTTCGTCGCCAACTATTTCTTCAACGAAGCCGGTGACAGCTGGCACGTCTGGCTCGGCTATTACGTTGCCGGCTGGCTGGCGGTGCGCACGGTGTGGGGCTTTGTCGGCCCGCGCAGCGCCCGCTGGGCCGACTTCTGGCCGACCCCGGCGCGCTTGCACGCGCATCTCAGTGCGCTGCGTCAGGGCCGTGACCATCACCGTCTCGGCCACTCACCGTTGGGGGCACTGGTCATGGTGCTGATGATGATCGCGCTCGGCGGGTTGGCCGTGACCGGCTTTCTGATGCAGGAAGTCGACGCCCTGTGGGGCGTGGACTGGCCTGAAGACCTGCACCGCTGGATCGCCAACAGCCTGGCCGGGCTGGTCAGCCTGCATCTGCTGGCCGCCATAGTGGAAAGCTTGCGGCTACGCGAAAACCTGCCGCTGTCGATGCTCACCGGCCGCCGCCGGGCACGCCCCGACGATCACTGATACCCAGGACCTCCCATGCTTTTGACCTTGATGCGTTCTGGCCCCGCGCAGCACAGCGGGGCGCGGCCGTGGCTGACCCTGCTGGCGCTGGCCACGTTGAGTTGCGTGTTGCTGCTGGCCGACGACTTTCTGCAACAGCTGTACACGGCGAACAATCGCGCCGAGCTGGAGGCGTCATTCGTTGCCGGTCTGTGGGTGTTCAGCCTGGCCTTGTGGTTGTGCAACCTGCGCTGGCTGGTGGCGGGTATCTTGCTGCTTTTCGCGTTCATGCAGACCCTGCAACTGGCCAATATCAGTTTCTTCGGTGAGCCGCTCAATGCCATCGACATCCAGGCCATGCTGGGTGACGGTGCCGAGGTTCGGCAGGCGGCGTTGCACAGCTTCAGCCAGCATTGGCCGGTGCTGCTCTGCGTTGCGCTGCCCTATGCCGCGCTGTTGCTACTGCACCTGCGTTTGCCAGGCCGCGTGGCGTTGCCATCAAGCCGCTGGGCGCTGGTGCTGATTGCGCTGGTGTTGCTGTCCAAGCCCTACCGTGCCACCTACCGCAATCTCGACTCGTTCGTCGCCAGCGCCAGCCGCAGCGGCCTGCATAACAGCCTCAATGCCTTTTCGGCCTGGTCGGTGCGGCTGGCGCTGCGCCCGGAGCCGGTGCTGCCGTCAATGGCCTACGCGCCCTATCGCATGACCGCGGTGCCAACCAGCGCCAGACACGTGTGGCTGGTGGTCGCTGACTCGTTGCGCAGCGACCGGCTGGGGGTGTTTGGCTACGAGCGTGACACCACCCCGAACCTGCATGCCTATCTGCAAAATAATCCGCACGCGGTGGTGCGTCCCGGTGTTTCCGCCGGGGTCGCGACTGACGTCAGCCTGCCGTACCTGCTCAATCCGATTCGTGAGCCGGGCCAGGACAACCTGATGCGCAGCGGGCAGATCAACCTGTTCCGTTTTGCCCGCGAGGCGGGGTTTCGTACCCACTGGATTTCGTCCCAGGAGTCCAAGTTGCTGGCGCATCTGGGCAGCCGTTATCTGGACGTGTCGATCACCCGTGAAGACCACCCGCTGCGCTTTCTGCAACGTCAGGACAAAGCGCTGTTGGACATCCTCGATCAACAGCGTTGGGCCGAGCGCAACTTCGTGGTCATGAACCTGCGCACCGCACACCTGCCGTACGCGCAGAACTACCGTCACGAACAGACCCCGCGCCCCTGGCCAGACCGCGGCCCGAACGGCCAGGCCAATGCCTACGACAACTCGGTGCATTACCTCGATGGCCTGCTGGGTGAAATCCTGGCCGACTTCGACCGGCTGGAGGGCGAGCGTTACCTGATCATCACCGGCGACCACGGCCAGCGGCTCGGCGAGGACGGCAAATGGGGCCATAACGACCTGGTGCCCGAGGTCAGTGACGTACCGGTGATTGTGGTCGCCGGTGGTGCGCCGGCCGAGGCACTGGAAAGCATCAGGCGCGAACGCTGGATCAGCCATAACGAAGCCGCTACCTGGCTGGCGAAACGGCTGGGCACCCGTATCGACAACCCGAACCTCAAGCCGGGCGAGCACTTCGTGCATGGCAAGCTGCTGTTCAGTGACAACTTCATCCAGCGGGTCTGCGAGTCAGCCAATGGGCTGGTGCATCATGAGCCGCAGCAACTGAGCATGTTGCTCAAGAAGGAGGATGTCTCGCCCTGTATCTGATGAGTCTTCTGACACAGCGGATTCAGTGATCTTGCCGGCCCCTTCGCCTGCAAGCAGGTTCCCACCGGATCAGAGTCGGGCCGGCTGCTTGAGCTTGACGCAGGCCCGGTGTGAGCTCAGCCAACGAATGCTGTGGCACATCCACAGCGAGAGTATTGGTTCTGCTCAGTTCCATAGCTCAATGGTATTTTTCTTCGAGCGCACCCGTTTTTTCACATCAAAAATCGCTGGCTAAAAAGGCAAATCTTTCCTGCGACAAATTGTCCCTTTACGCACGTCCGTTCGTTATATCTTTTGTCTAATTCGCGCCTTAGAATCCGCGCCAAATTCCGGATGCTGAATTGCCAGATCGTCGACAGGACGGACCCAACCGACTGCCCGTCAAACAATTGCACGCATCATCGTTGTGGTTGTTGAAAACTCAGAGGGCGTTGTGTCTCGTAAATTGTTGGCGTTGGTCCTTGGGCCATTGCTTGGGCTGTTCATTGTCAGTCTCGGTAACGGATTCATCTCTTCCCTGACCTCCTTGCGGCTCGATTCCGCCGGTGTGTCGGACACCTTGATCGGTTTCATCTCTTCCGGTTACTTCTTTGGCCTGGCCATCGGCGCGCTGTTCGGCGACCGCCTGATCGAGCGTATCGGGCATATCCGTGCCTACAGCAGCTTCGCGTCGCTGACAGCCGTGACCTTCCTGCTGCAGGGGCTGATTTTCGATCCGTGGGCCTGGCTGGTGTTTCGCCTGATCAACGGCCTGGCCATCGTCGGTATCTTCCTGGTCGTGGAAAGCTGGCTGCTGCTGTCGGGCGACCAGAAAATGCGCGGCCGCCTGCTGGCGATCTACATGATCTCGTTCTATGGCGCGGGCATGTTCGGCCAGATGCAATTGGGCGTCATCAATGCCCTGGGTGACACCGCACCGTTCATGATTGCCGGCATGCTCGCCTCGCTGTCGGTGCTGCCAATGGTGATCCTGCCGCGCAACACCCCGGAAATGGGTAACGTCGAGCCGCTGATGCCCCAGGACCTGCTGCGCATCACCCCCACCGGGGTGATGGGCACCTTTGGTTCGGGTATCACCATCGCCGGCATGTACGCGCTGTTGCCGGTGTACCTGCAACGGGTCGGCATGGACATCACCCAGGTCGGTTACCTGATGGCCTGCGTGATCTGCGGCGCGATGCTGCTGCAGTACCCGGTGGGCCGCTGGTCCGACCGCCAGGACCGGCAAGTGGTGCTGATTGCCCTGAGCGCCTTCTGTACCGTGCTGTCGGTGCTGATCCTGGTGTTGCCAAGCTCGATGATTCTGCTGGCCGTCATGCTGTTTCTGCTCGGTGGCGGGGTGTTCGCCCTGTACCCGGTTGCGGTCGCCCATGCCACGGACAACGTGGCGTCCAATGAACTGGTGCGGGTGATTCAGGGCATGCTGCTGATCAACTCGGTCGGTTCGGCGCTCAGCCCGTTGATCATCTCGCCGGCCATGAAACAGATGGGCGACAGCGGCTTCTTCTGGTCGTTTGTAGCGCTCAACAGCCTGATGGCACTGTTCTTCCTGTGGCGGCGCAAGGTCCACCCGGCCTGCACGCCGACTGCACCGTTCGAGCCGACCGTGCAAATGTCGCCGGTGGGTGCCGAAATTCGCGTCACCGACGAACTGGTGCAGGCGACCCTGGAGCGCGAGCACCATGAGGAAGAGGTGGCCGCCGAGGCTGCCCGCGCACCTACGGCCGAAGCGGCTCGTTAAACGCACCGTAGCGCTAATGCCGATCTGAGGCGGCCTCGGTGGGAGTGGCCGGCCGACGCTCCAGTTGCCGTAATGCCGGACTACAGCGATAGGGCCAGTAAAACCGCTGTATCTGTTGTGGATGCACAGCAGTATTCGTCGGCAAGCCAACTCCCACCTGTCCGGCGTAATGCCCACTACTTGAGCACGTCGCTAACTCGGTGGGAGTCGGCTCAGCCGACGAATGCTGTGGCACATCCAACGACACTGCTTAGGGCTTGTATGGGGCCATAGAATCTCCCAGCGATCCGGAGTAGTGCCTGTTATTTTGGCACGACTTACTGCGATCATCTCCACCCCCCCAAACTGCCATCCGGCTCACCGGCACGGCGCTGGAAATACTCACGCAGGTGCTCGATAAAGCACGACACCTTGGCCGACAGGTTGAGCCGTTCCAGGTATACCGCGTAGATATCGGCCGGCGGTGTTTCGTATTCCTCCAGCACTTCCACCAGCCGCCCTTTGCGTAAATGGTCGGCCAGGTTCCATTCGGCGCGCATCAGAATGCCGTGGCCATCCAGTGCCCAGTTCAGCGCCACCTCACCGTCGTTGGTGCTCAGGTTGCCGCGCACTTTCACCGATTCACTGTGCTTGCCCCGGCTCAAACGCCAACTGCCAAAGGCCGACTCGTTCTGGCGCAGCACGATGCAGGTGTGTTGCGCCAGGTCTCTGGGCGTTTCTGGCGTGCCGCAGGCTTTCAGATACTCCGGTGCGGCACACAGCAGGCGGCGGTTGCTGGCGATCTTGCGTGCAATCAGCCGTGAGTCGGGCAGCTCACCGAAACGAACGGCCACGTCGATGGCGTCATCGGGCAGGTGAATGGGCCGGTCGGTCAGGTGCAGTTGCACTTCGACCTCCGGGTAACGCTTGGCAAAGCTGGACACCGCAGGCCCCACATGGGTACGGCCAAACCCCAACGGCGCGTTGACCCGCAGCAGCCCCTTGGGCGCTGCCCGACTGCTGGAAACCTGGCGCTCCATCTCTTCGATTTCACCAAGGATGCGCTGGGCGTTGACCAGGTACGTCTCGCCCTCGGCGGTCAGGCTGATGCTGCGCGTGGTGCGGTTGAGCAGGCGCACGCCGAGGCGCGATTCCATTTGCGCGAGACGTTTGGAAACCGCTGGCGGGGTGAGATTCAGCTCGCGGGCAGTGGCTGCCAGGCTGCCGAGCTTGACCAGCAGGGTGAAAAAACCGAGTTCCGATACCGGGTTCATCATTAACCTGCAAGCAACAATGAAGTGAATTTCATTGTATTACCGCATTTCTGAAAAACCAGTAACTTTCTATCCCGTGATTAACCACAAAAAAACCGGGTTATTAGTGGCCGCTGACTCAGCCATTGGATAACCGGGCCGCCCGTACATCCGACACAAAAATAATGCGGAGAAGGCAATGGTCTTACGACTCTTAAGCAAGCTGTATATCCAGGTATTGATCGGCGTGACTGCCGGTGTGCTGATTGGTGTGTTCTGGCCCCAGGTCGGCACCGATCTCAAGCCCCTGGGCGATGCGTTCATCAAACTGATCAAGATGGTCTTCGCGCCGATCATCTTCGCCACCGTGGTGCTTGGCATCGCCAAGATGGACAACATGAAGGAGCTTGGCCGCGTCGGCATGCGGGCGCTGATCTACTTCGAAATCCTCTCTACCTTCGCCCTGGTGCTGGGCCTGATCGTGGTCAACTTCGTCAAGCCCGGTGTAGGCATGAACGTTGACCCCGCGACGCTGGATATCAAGAGCATCTCCAGTTACACCGCCGCCGCAGCCACCGGTTCAGGCAGCTTCACCGACTTCTTGCTGCACATCATTCCGGCCAGCGTGACCGACGCCTTTGCCAAGAATGAAATCCTGCAGATCCTGCTGTTCTCGACCCTGTTCGGTATCGCCCTGTCGCACCTCGGGCCACGCGGTAAACCGTTCGTGGACATGCTGGAGACCTTCTCCCATGGCATGTTCTACATCGTCGGCCTGGTGATGCGCGTTGCCCCGATTGCCGCCTGTGGCGCGATGGCGTTCACCGTTGGCAAGTACGGCCTGGGTTCGATCGTGTCGCTCGGCAAGCTGATGGCGACCATGTACATCACCTGTTTCCTGTTCGTGGTCTTCGTGCTCGGCTTCATTGCCCGGCTGTCGGGCTTCAGCCTGTGGAAATTTCTCAAGTACCTCAAAGAGGAACTGTTCACCGTACTGGGCACCAGCTCGTCGGAGTCGGTGGTGCCGCAACTGATGACCAAGCTGGAGAAAGTCGGCGTGTCGCGGCCGGTGGTTGGCCTGGTAATCCCGTCGGGGCTGACCTTCAACCCGGACGGCCAGTGCATCTACTACACCATGGCGGCGATCTTCATCGCCCAGGCCACCAACACACCGCTGTCGCTGACCGACCAGTTGATCGTGCTGGGCGTGCTGCTGCTGACCTCCAAAGGTTCGGCGGGCGTGACCGGCTCGGGCTTTATCACCCTGGCGGCAACCCTGGCCTCGTTGGGCAGTATTCCGGTGGCCGGCATGGTGCTGCTGCTGGGGGTAGACCGCTTCATGTCCGAAGCCCGCGCCATCACCAACACCATCGGCAATGCGGTCGGCACCATGGCCATCGCCAAGTGGGTCGGCGCCCTCGACCACGACCGCATGAACAAAGTGCTCGACGGCCAGCCCGTGCCGGAGCTGGAACCCGAAGCCAGCACTGCCGCCCCGAGCCTGGCCAAGCGCCCGCATGCCGAACCCGGCAGCGTGACCACCGGCAGCACCGCCGCCAGCCTGAACTCATGAATAAAAACCAGAAATGACAGCCTTGTGATGTGAGGAGATAAACCGTGGATAAACAACTGGCCGTGGAATCACTGACCGATGTAATGGCGAAATTCACCGCCTATATCGGCAAGCGTCTGCCCAAAGACGTGAAAGAAAAAACCGCCAAACTGCGCGCCGCAGAAACCAACCCGCTGGCCATCGCTGTATACGACTCGATGGCCGACAACCAGGAATACGCCGACAAGCTCAACCGCCCGAGCTGCCAGGACACCGGGGTGATTCAGTACTTTATCTCGGCTGGTGCGCGCTTTCCGTTGCTCAGCGAGCTGGAAGGCATTCTGGAAAACGCCACCAAGGAAGCGACCATTCAAGGGCCGCTGCGCCACAACGCGGTGGAAACCTTTATCGAGAAAAACACCGGCACCAACACCGGCTCGAAAATCCCGTGGCTGGACTGGGAAATCATCCCCGATGCCGACCACGCCATCGTGGATGTGTACATGGCCGGTGGCGGCTGCACCCTGCCGGGTTCGGCCAAGGTGCTGATGCCGGGCCAGGGCTACGAAGGCGTGACCGAATTTGTCTTCGACGTGATCACCTCTCGGGGCGTCAACGCCTGTCCGCCGTTGCTGGTTGGCGTGGGCGTCTCGACCTCGGTCGAGACCGCCGCGCGGTTGTCGAAGCGGGCGATCCTGCGGGAAGTGGACTCCAGCCACCCCAACGAAAGCGCTGCACTGATGGAAAAACTGCTCGAAGACGGCCTCAATGAAATCGGCATCGGCCCGCAGGGCCTGACCGGCAACAGCAGCGTGATGGGTGTGAACATCGAATCCTCCGCCCGCCACCCATCGACCATTGGTGTTGCCGTGTCCACCGGATGCTGGGCACACCGCCGCGGCAAGATCCGCATCAATGCTGACCTGTCTTACGACATCCTGTCCCACGAAGGAGTGGTCCTGTGAATAGCGCGCCTGTGAAAAAGATCCTCTCTACGCCGATCCGTGATGAAGACCTGGCAGAACTGAACGTGGGTGACGTGGTGTACCTCACCGGGCAACTGGTCACCTGCCGTGACGTGGCGCACCGTCGCCTGATCGAGCTCAAGCGTGAACTGCCGGTGGACCTGCGCGGTGGGGCGATTTTCCACGCCGGTCCGATCGTGCGCACCAAGGACGACGGCAGCTTTGAAATGGTCTCCATTGGCCCGACCACCAGCATGCGGATGGAAAAATTCGAGAAGCAATTCATCGAAGAAACCGGCGTGAAACTGATCGTCGGCAAAGGCGGCATGGGCCCGGAAACCACCACCGGCTGCCTGGAAAACAAAGCCGTGCATGCGGTGTTCCCTGGCGGCTGCGCAGTACTGGCCGCGACCCAGGTCGAAGAAATCGAACGCGCCGAATGGCAAGACCTCGGCATGCCCGAGACCTTGTGGGTCAACCGTGTACGCGAGTTCGGGCCGTTGATCATCTCTATCGATACCAAGGGCAACAACCTGTTCGAACAGAACAAGGCCCGCTTCAACGAGCGCAAAGGCTCGGTGATCGAGAAGATCAACAGCCAGGTGCGGTTTATCAAATAACCGGCAGGCAGGCCGGCCCCCATTCGGGGCCGGTTGCCTGTATACCCTCGGACCTCCGTAGGAGCTGCTTCAGCAGCGAAGCCTTTTCGCTGCTAAGCAGCTACGGGGCCCGGTGCTGTGCGGCGGTCGGGGCTTCGGCTGCGCTTTTCTCTACCAACACAGCCCCACCTGACCCGTGTCAGTGCCAAAACCTCCATCACGCGTATCGTTGATCCAGCGCACATCTGGCGCCAGACGGAGCACGCTGATGAACGACACTACCTCACCCACAACCCCGCCTCAGCCGGTACGCTTTCCGCCCGGCCTGATCGTCGCCGTAGTCGCCATGCTGATCGTGCTGTTGCTGCCACTGCCCGCCGCACTGCCGGTCGCCGGCCAACGCATGCTGGCGATCCTGGCCTTTGCGGTCACGGTCTGGGTCACCGAAGCGGTCTCTTACGAAGCCAGCGCAATCATGATCACCTCGCTGATGGCCTTACTGATCGGCACCGCACCCACCCTGCAAGACCCTGCACAAACCTACGGTTCATCGGCCGGCATCAGCATGGCCCTCAACGGCTTCTCCAACCCGGCGCTGGCGCTGGTGGTCGGCGCCCTGTTCATCGCCGCCGCGATGACCCACACCGGGCTGGACCGCCGCATCGCCCTGCTGACCCTGAGCAAGGTCGGCGCCAGCACCCGGCGGATTCTGTTCGGCGCCATGCTGGTGATCATCCTGCTCAGCCTGCTGGTGCCCAGCGCCACGGCGCGCAGTGCCTGCGTGGTGCCGATCATGGTCGGGGTGATCGCCGCATTTGGCGTCGCCCAACGCTCCAACATCGCCGCCGGGCTGATGATCATCGTCGCCCACGGCACCAGCATCTGGAACGTCGGCATCCAGACCGCCGCCGCGCAGAACCTGTTGACCGTGGGCTTCATGGACAAAATGCTCGGCCAGCGGGTGTCGTGGATCGACTGGTTGATCGCTGGCGCACCGTGGGCGCTGATCATGTCGCTGGTGCTGATCTTCCTGGTCCTGAAAATGCTGCCGCCCGAGAGCGACAGCGTGCCCGGCGGCATGGCCGCGGTAAACCAAAGCCTGGCCGACCTTGGCCCCATGAGCGGCGCGCAAAAACGCCTGGCCAGCGTCTCGTTGCTGCTGTTACTGGCGTGGGCCAGCGAAGGCCGGTTGCACGCCTTCGACACCACCTCGACCACCTACGCAGGATTAGTGATCCTGCTGCTGCCGCGCTTCGGCGTAATGACCTGGAAAGACCTGCAAGCGCGCATCCCGTGGGGCACGGTGATCGTGTTCGGGGTCGGCATCAGCCTGGGCACCGCACTGCTCACGACCCAGGCCGGGCAATGGCTGGGCGCCCAAGTGGTTGCCCACACCGGCCTGGACAGCCTCGGCCCGCTCGGCGTGTTCGCCATCCTCAGCGCCTTTCTGATCCTCATCCACCTGGGCTTCGCCAGCGCCACCGCACTGACCTCTGCACTGCTGCCGATCCTCATGGCCGTGCTGCTGACCCTGCCCGGCGACTTCAGCCGCATCGGCATGACCATGTTGCTCGGTTTTGTGGTGAGCTTTGGCTTTATCCTGCCAATCAACGCCCCGCAGAACATGGTCTGCCTGGGCACCGACACCTTCACCCCCAAGCAATTTGCCAGGGTCGGCATCGTCGTCACGCTGGTGGGCTATGTGTTGCTGATGGTATTCGCCAGCACTTACTGGAACTGGCTGGGCTGGATTTGAGGGGCAGAGGAGGGGGCAGCCCAGGTATGAGCCTGGGCTGCTGGGTTCAAGCGGGGTAATCCGAATTACTCGGCCTTGCCGCCATGACTGGTCGCCAGCTTCCGGGCCGCTTCCAGATGGGTTTTAAGCTTGGGCAGGGTTTCTGCCGCAAAGGCCTTCACCTCGGGATCGTCACCGTTCTCGGCCTCATCCTCGAACAGCTTGATGGTCTGCTCATGCGCCTTGACCTGATTCTCGGCATACGCTTTGTCGAAGGATGCATCGCGGTATTCAAGAATCATCTTCTTGGCCTTGTCCATCAGCTCGGCGTCGTCGCTGACCTCCAGCTTTTTGGTGGCGGCAATGTCCTTGAGCTTCTCATTCGCCGCCGTGTGATCCTTGATCATCATCTCGGCAAACGTCTTCACATCAGCCGACTGACTCTTCTCCACCGCCAGCTTGCCGTTCTCGATCTCCGCAATGCTTTTGGCCGAGGCGTCATCGACAAACGCCGCAGGGCTTGCGGCGAAAGCAGTGGTGCTGGCCATGGCCACGAACAGACTCAGGGCGCCAGCGCGAAATACCTTTTTCATGGTGAACTCCTTCTTGGATTTTTGGGTGCTGCTTGAGAGAGGGAGTGGGTGGGGCGGCGTGAGTTCAATGGAGTTGTGCTGGGGCGGGATGGGTGGTTTGGGGGCGTGTCGTGCGGGTAGGGTGATCAAATCAGGCGCAGCTTCAAGCCGCATCTGAAGACCGCAGCAGGACCGAGCGTTGTCCGAACGCTCGGCCTTTGGGAGAGGGCATCGATAATTTACGCGACCACCGCCCGGATGGTGATTTCGACCAGTTGCTCTGGAAACGCCAGACCGGAAACGCCGATAAGGTTGCTGGCCACCGGCGGGATGTCTGCGCCATAAAATGCCTTACGCACCTTGCCCGCAGCCGCAAAGGCCGCTGGTACATCAATGACGAAAATCGTCTCTTCCACCACGTCATCCAGCGTCGCACCAAACTCCGCCAACAGATCGACGATGTTTACGTAGGTCTGCTGCATCTGCGCCTCCATCGTAGAGAAGTCAGCCGGCTTACCGGAGCTGTTCAGAGCCGCAGGAGCGACCAGATTACCTTCGCGGTCATGACTGAGCTGGCCAGACAGGTAAATAGTGTCTTTGACCTGAACAGCCTGAACGTAGCCGTAAAGACCTTCCCAGGCGACACCGAAGCTGGCGGTTTTCTTGGGCAGGGCTGGTTGGGTGGTAGACATGGTTGGATTCCTTAAGCTGAGAGATAGGGGTAACGGGTTCGGCGTGGCGGGGTGCCGATGTGATGGGAGAGAGCTTAAAGAGTGTTTGCCGGGAGAGTAATCGGATGGAATTGGAATGATTGTCGCGTTTGGGTGGACGATTGGGGCCTGATCTCAACAGGCTGGGCAGGTCGGATTTTGATCGGGGCGTGGGCAGCACGTGGACGCTGGAGAATGGAGGGGAAGAGAGTTCAGAGTCTCGGAAACGCAAAAGCCCCGCGAAGCGGGGCTTTTGAATGTGGCGCACCAGGAGTCGAACAGATGCGTAACCACCTGTATTATCTGGATATTTGCTTTTGGTTACTAGATCGTATCTCTAAATATACCCTTTTTGGTATCGGTCGCTTAAATATGTTTGTGTCCTATGGGTTACACAAAAGATACAGCTCAATCATTTGTGCTTAAATATTTTTATTGCTTTCGATTCAGATTGCAAAATGAGCTATCCAAATTTATAGCGATGGTCTGGAGCAGGTCTGAAAGCCCCTAGCCAGGGCTTTCAGATGATTTTTCTAGTAAAGAAAAATTCTGATGTGCATGCTCCTGAACTTTTAACTGTTCAGTGTTGTTTAGTTGATAAAATCTTTGCCTTTAGCCATTAATAGTAATCCCAGCAGCGATGATGGCTTTTCCTTATGAAGGCCGATGGATTCGTTTAGCAATATAGTCGTATCATCCCGAGTTAGTTTCAGTGTACCTGTTGCCAGCGCTGCGGCGAACTCCAAGGACGCGTCGCCATACTGTTTGTCCCATCGCGAGAATACTTTGAGTAGCATCTCCTTCATCAGTTTGCTCAACTCGGGGCTGGCTGAGTAGTCCAGTTCTGATGGTAGACAGGATCGGAGGAAGCATGCCTGAAGAATATTGTCGTTAAATCGCTGAAAGCACTCTGGAGAAAGTACGGCTGATTCATAACCAGTCGGTCTCAACATTAGTCCGTGCTCGTTATGTTCTCGTGCGCATTGCAGGACAGCAGCAATAGTTAAATACACTGCGCTTTGTGAAACTTCAGCATACCTTTCAGAGATCTCACTGTCGGCTTCGAAGAAGAGGAAGCCATGAGACAATGATAGATCCTTACCATCTTTCGTGGGCAAGAGGCTGTGCCTATATTTTTCAATAAGCTCCGCTGCAAGTTCTAGAGCACCGTTACGTACCTCTTGCGATACGTCAGCCTCGAATCCTTCGATGACCATTTCGGCTTTCGTTCCAACATTTGTTAGCCGAGTCCAAGCATTTTCCTTGCTATCACTGCCTATGGGTAGGCACAGCCAGTTAGAAAAACCATATTCTCTTGGTGAAGGGTTTTTCGTTAAAAAACTTTTAAGTTGCCCCCAAGCTTTGCGGCTTTCAGGGATACCTATCGGAGCGAGGAAACGTCTTGGAGTTTTCGCATCTATATAAGCTCTAAGGTCGCGACTAATTTCGCGTAGTATTCCCCCGTCCCGGGCGACCACTGTAACAACCAAAACACCGGTGATGCTTTCAAACTTTTGGATGTCTAGCCTTGAGCAGGGTTCAATTCTTATCGGTTTATCTACTAACCGTTTTTGAAGCCTCTCATGAACCATCTTTGCCAGCTTAACAGAGCCAGGGTCATCAGAGTGTATGATCAGGTTAGTGGCCATTGATACCGACCAATCGATTTCAGCGTCTAGCCAATCGCAGAATTCTTTATCAGCTAGCATTTGCTCGGGGTCTAAAAATAGCAGCTTATTAGAACCGTTGTCATCATAGAAGCCGAGGATGCGCCCTAGGCCAAAGTGGCTATGAACTTGAGGCAAGTTTTCTGGGCGGTGTTTCAATGCAATCACAACCGACTTAGGCGGTTTGGATTTTGCGGAAAAGTTTTCTCCGATGATTTCGATTAGGGTATTTCCGTCATCTTCCTTTACTTCAATTTTTATTCCTATTTTGTCTAGTGGTAATAAAATTCTGCCGAGGCGACCTGCCTCAGTTCTGTCAATCAAAGTAGAGATGCATTCCTCGCGAAACCTTCGCGTGGTCATTTTTTTTGCCATTCCGCCAGAAGTTGAGGCTGACACTACACAGAAGTAATCCTCCATCGGCGGGTTCATTTTTTCGAGTTGAGCGTAAGAGTGAAAGTTAACTATTTCTGCCTTGCTACCTACGCGCATTAGGGCATTTTTTACAAACGTGTGGATGCCCATAGTGTCAATATAGACTTTTGATGCCTTCTTTAGTTTATCCGAATACTCTAGGGCAAGTGCATAACCGACTAAGCATAGCTCCGCTTCATCACTAGCCAATTCGCGTGCTTGGATGAAGATGCTGTTCAAGGTTCCAGATGGGTGCTTGAATGAGTGGCCTGAGGGTGCTGTGCTGATGACGTTATTTTTTAGAACTAATGCTTTTAAGCCATCTCGAAGCAGTTTCTTTGCCGAGAATTTATATTCTAATTTGCCTCCGTCAAGAGTGTGGCTAATAAAGTCATTGTTGCGCCATTCAAGAAATACATACTGATCTATACGTACGCATTCATTCTTTACACCTCTTTTCAGTAAATCCAGCAATCTATGCTGATGGGGTTCCCAAGCTTCCTTAAATACTGATAGCTGTGAACTACTCCCAACTATGTACACGCAATCTGGTAGATGTCGCGAGTATTTTAATGCTTTTTCTATGTCAGAATAAACTTGAGTTGGCGAAAGCTCGCAGTCGTTATAGCAAACGACCAAAGCTTCTTCGCTACCACCGCCAGAGCCGCTGGACATTGAATTCCATTGAAAATAACGCTCCATTCACACGGCCCTCAGCGGTATTAAAATTGCTACAACAGAACCTACAACTGGCGCTAGCGGTTCGCTGCTCCAATCTTTGAAGTCTAATAAATTGCGCGAGGTGTCATTTTTCTTGAATTGATTATAAATTGACATTCGGCCTGTTCTGATTCTTATTAGGCCTCCGATCTTTTGGAGTTCCCTGAGTACCATTTGAAGTCCCTGGCCGGCGGCGTCTTCAAATTTTGTAGTGGTACGGGCACTCAAACACTGGGTAAGATATTCTCTTTCTTCTTCCAGGTTCATCTGCTTGATACTCTTCCCACTTATTCGAGAAGCAAAGCCCGGCCCAGAATCGAAGAAACTTATTTGGAATGCGCGGAGGCTTGTCTTATTATTTTCCGTGGTAGATAGTTCCCGATCCCAATATTCTCTTAGCTCTTGATTTCCTTCAAAGTCAGAAGAAAAAATATCTTCGTCAAGACGGGTCCAACCTAGCATCAGACCCTCTACATGAGCATGATACTTATTTCCTAGATGGTCTGATGTGGCGTGATCCTGAGTGTTTCCTACAAGCTCGCTACAAAATAATCCTAAACTTTCTGTTAAGGTTTCCGGCATTCCCTGCGAACTCTGCTTATTGACAAAATCGATAAGCTCTCTAATTGACTTTGTCATATCAGGCGGAGTTTTTACCACTCCGTCAGCACTGAACAGTGGCCGCAAATATTGAATTTTAGAACCAGCGACGCAAATTAAATCTATAATTCTGCCGCGAATGACTTTTTCGTATTCTGCAGCGTCAGCTGCTTGCATCCTCTCAACTGCGGCCTTAAGTACGTCTCTTCTGCTGAAAGTTCTATCGCCAATGCGGATTCCTTTTGAAAGGCGTACGGCGGCTACACCTGGAGAATAATTGGCAATGTTGTCTATTAAAGACTCAGGATTAACGCTTTTGCTAAAGTCTAAGAAATCTCCATTTAATTCTTGGCGAGCCAGCGTGATTATAAGTTGAAGACGAGAGGCGTCATGCAAAGCGCCACGTCGAGCGCTGAGAAAGTCCGCAGGAATGACAAACTTCTCATCTTTATTCGAAAGAATCTCCCAATATGCCGCTTCAATATCTTGAAGTGTCTGGCACTTGTCCATGCTAACAATGCTCAATTAAGGCTCCTTTATGGCCAATGATCTTAGTCTTCTTTATGCTTCAAAAGAAGGGCTTCAATTTTTGGCTCGGGCTTCCAGTAGTTTGGACCTTTTAAGAATTTACCGTTTTCATCGTAAATTGGCTTGCCATCGGCGCCTAATTTGCTTTCATTGCTGTCCATTATGATTTTAAGTACATCTTCAAGTGGTAGTCCATACTTCAAGGCTTCAGATCTGCAGTATACGATTATGTCACCAAGTAGGTCAGCTATGGCGACTTTAGTATCAATATCTGGTTGCCCGTTTTTTATTCCTTCAATGATTTCGTCAATTTCGTTTACCTCGTCAATTAAGGTTGCTTTAAATTTTTTAAGTTTGTCGGCGGGGTCCGGCAGGAGAGTCGGAGTGGTATTGATTGGGAGTTTATACATCTCATTCATTTCCTGAATGCGCTTATCGAATGGCTTGCTCACAGAGACTCCTTAGTTGTGGGGCGTAATTGAATTTTGTCTGAGTTTAATTGGTGGTTTCGGGGGTTCAGGTTTGCCAGTTCCGTATAACAACATGCTTTTGGAGTATGGCCAAGATCTTATTGAGAGGTTTCTTCTACTTCCAATGCTAGACCTGTTGCACTGCATCGAAGATGAGTTCGGTTCTGATATACTTTCAGTATTGTAGGCGTTAGAACACACTACTTGGTTAAGCGTAGGAGGTTCTGAGTTTAGATTTGTACTTGCGCAAGGCTGAGTGAGGCCATTGGAAGCGCTCAGCATTGGCTTTCCGGGTTGTACACCCTCAGAACACGTGATCAGTAATACCTTCTCCACGATTAGATCCCTGTATTTAGAGGGGTACACGCTTTCACCAGCATACCTCATGCCACAGTAGAATGTACTCGCTCCTCAGTGAATCACACCTCGTCAGTATGAGAGACGTATCCTCTCGATATCACCCTTTAGCCCTTCCCTCAGTAGTACCTTATGAGTTTCCCCACGTCATCCCGCCAAGAATGCTGAGTGTTATCAGGGATCAAGACCCCTGCGACCTGTGGGGATGTCCTCTAACGCGGGACTGGCGGCTCCTTACGTCCGGGAGCAAGGGCATCTCATGATCTAGCCTCCTGAACACCGTTACCGGTGGGCGGCTGGAGGCAGCACTGGCTGACGAGACCAGTGCCGCGAGATCCTGAGCGATGTGCAAGCAGCACTGCGATGACCGGGGCATGCCTGACTGTCAGTCAGGTGCAGTCCATTCCTTGGCCTGCGGCACCATCATCTGCAAGGTTGTTGCTGGTGATATATCGGCCTTTGTCACGCCGACTGTCACGAGGGGGAATGCCGCAAAGCCTTGTGCGATCAAGGCAGCAGCGTTGTTAGGGAAACTCCGAACAAGTTGCCCATCAGCCGGAAATGGACGGCTTGAGGATGCCGAAAGGCCCGATTTTCAGCCGCTGATTATTAGATAACCAAGGCAACGCCTTGGTTATCTGCCCTCACGGGCGCA